>CAZGMQ010000008.1:0-66581 GCA_964526745.1 uncultured Verrucomicrobiota bacterium | reverse complement strand
CTTGATCTAGCCTGCTACTGTTGGAAGTAGGTTCGGATTCTGTCCAGGAAGCGCGAGTTCTTAAGAGTTCAATCTGGTAGTCCCGACACTCGCCGCCAGGCGATGGGATCGGGATTGGGAGCTAGATGTCGCTGGTTCGAACAGATGAAAGAAGAGCCCAAGCCTATAGCGAAGGGCGAACGTGAATTCTATAGCGTCACACAAGGTGTGACGAACGCGAGAGTGAAGCGAACAGAGTGCCAATCCAGTCGCCCCTACCATTTTTCCGACCGCGGGATTTTGATCCACCGTTTCCAGGGTTCTGCATATTCCACGCGCAGGTGCGGACTTTTAGGCCGCTAAAATGGCAATCTGGGCTTCTTTTTCGCGCGGATAGGCAATCTCACTCATTCATAGCGCAAGGCTTCGATCGGCTGTAGCAGGGAGGCCTGCCGGGCGGGCCAGAGGCCGAACACCACGCCGACACATGCGGAAAACGACAGGGCCAGCATCAAGGCCCCGGGCTGAACGGCCACCGCCCAGCCGGCAAAATGCCCCATCGCCAGGGAAAAGCCACCGCCCAAAGCCGTACCCAAAACACCGCCACAGACACTGACCACAACCGCCTCCACCAGGAACTGCGTCAGGATGTCGCTCCGGCGGGCGCCAATGGCCTTGCGAATGCCGATTTCGCGCGTTCGCTCCGTTACACTCACCAACATGATATTCATGATCCCAATCCCACCCACCAGCAGGGAGATCCCGCCAATTCCAATCAACAGAACAGACAGGGTATTGCTCGTGGCGGCAATGGTGCTTTGAATGTCAGCCATGTTGCGGACCTCATAGCCCTCGCTTTCGATATCCTTCACGCGATGCCGGGTATTCATCAGCCCGACCGCGGCGGTTTCAACGGAATCGAGACTCTCCGCCGAGGCGGCCTGGACTTCGATTTCCCTGATGTGATCCTCTCCAAAAACACGGCGCATGGCTGTACTCACTGGAATCAGGATCTGGTCATTCTCATCCGAAGAGGTACTCGAGCCCTTGTCGGGCAGCAGGCCGACGATTTCAAACCGGTCGCGATTGACCCGCAGGGTCTGTCCCACCGGATTCTCCCCATCGAACAGTTCATCGCACACGGTGGTTCCGATAACCGCCACACGCGCCCGGGAAGACAGCTCGTCCGCGGTGAAGAAGCGTCCGGCCTGAGGCGTCATGGAGTGGATCCATTCATAATCGGTCTCCACCCCGCGCGCTTGCGTCCGCCAGTTGTTCCCGCCGAACGTGACCTGGACATTGCCATTGACCTGGCCGCTCACATACTGCACCCCTTCGATGGATTCCCGGATGGCGGCGGCATCGGACAGAGAAAGCCGGGACACGGTGCCCGCGCCGAGGGAAACGCCCCGGCTTTGCGGTCGTGGCGGCATCAGCACCAGCAGGTTGGCGCCCATGGAGGAAATACGTTCCTCAACGGCTATTTTCGCTCCGGCACCGAGCGCCGTGACCGCAATGACCGCGGCCACACCAATCAGCACGCCCAGCATGGAAAGTCCGGTTCGCACCTTGTTGGCCATCAGCGAACGGCCTGCCTGAGCCAGCAGCGCCGCCAACTCACGAAACCGCAGGAAAGAAAAGTGCTTTGATGCGGCCTGCGCCCGTCCTCTCTGCAGGACGGCCGGAGCGGCCTGTTCCGGAGCGGCGACCTTCTCGCAAGGAATGTCGGAAACAATCTGTCCATCCTTCATGGTGAGGGTCCGGTCTGCCACTCGAGCCACATCCGGATCATGGGTCACGATGATCACTGTCAACCCGGACCGGTGCAGCTCCTGAAGCAGGCACAGAATCTCTTCCGCACTGGAGGAATCCAGATTGCCGGTCGGCTCGTCGGCCATCACAATCGGAGGGCCGTTGACCAAGGCCCGGGCAATCGCGACCCGCTGCTGTTGACCGCCGGAAAGCTCATTCGGGGCATGGGCCTTCCGATCCCCAAGCCCCACCCGTTCCAGCAGTTGATCCGGGGTTTCCGGGCCGGGGGAATCTCCGTAAATCAGCGGTAGCGCCACATTGTCCCGGGCGGAAATACGCGGCAGCAGATTGAACTGCTGAAAAATGAATCCGATGGCCTTGGCACGCAGGTCGGCGCGGACATCTTCACTGAGCCCCTGCACTTCGTGTCCATCCAGCCGGTACTGGCCGGCATCCGGAATATCCAGCAACCCCAGGATGTGCATCAGTGTCGATTTTCCGGAGCCGGAGGCCCCCATGATCGCCACGAATTCGCCCGGTTTGATCCGTAGGCTCACGTCCCTCAGGGCATGCACCTGGACCGCGCCCATCTGATACACTTTCGAGATGTTGGAAATGTCGATCATCTCGGTCTCCCGGGAGGAGCCTGCACGAAGGGCGACGACACGTCCCCATGGCTTTTCTGAAGTGCAAATCCCTTTTGGACCACCACCTCATCGCCCTGCAGACCCTCCAGAATTTCCACCCGGCCGCCGGACGTAATCCCAGTGAGGACCTTCTGCCTTTCCGGGTGAGCACCGGGCTCGGACGGCTGCACCCAAACAAAGGTCTCCCCGGCTTCCGTGTCCAGGGCACCCGCCGGCAGCGTCAGCGCCTGTTCCGCCTCGGCGAGAATGAACTCCACCGTGGCCGTCATGCCGCTCTTCATGCAATCCGGAATGCTGCCGGGCTCAACTTCGACTTCATAGATGGTGACGTTGTTGATGGTGGTCGCTTCGAACGCCACGCGGCTGACGGCCCCGGCCAGCTCCACATCCGGATAGGCATCCAGCCCAATTCGCACCCGCTGTCCGACCTTCACGCTCCCGATATCCGTCTCATCCACCTGGGACGAGACAATCAGCCGGTCGGACAGAACCAGCACGGAATCCTGGGCCGTCACGGTCTGGCCCGGCTCGGTATCACGTGAAATGATGGTCCCGGCCAGCGGCGCAATCAAGGACGTCGCCTTGTATGCATCCTCCCATTTCAACAGCATCTCAGGCCCCCGGGCCCGCGCGGCATCCAGCAGCGTGGCCCGCTCGGTGGAGCTCATCCGGGCGACGACTTCGCCCTTCTCCACCTCCTGGCCTTCCGCCACCAGCACCTCATCGATCCGGCCGCCGATCGGCGGCTTGATTTCAATGCGGTTGCGCGGTTCCACAACGGCCGTGGCCTCGATCGTTTTCATCAAGTTCTGACGGGCAAAACGAACCGGCTCGAACACGGGAGTGGACGCTCCGTCCCCGGCCCGAAGATGCCATGCAACCGCACCGGCGCCCAGCGCCAGCAACACGAGTAAACTCTTGATCCACTTCCGTTTCATCCTTCACCTCCTGTTTCATCCCTGATCTGTGAAAATACTTCGTGCCCGCTGGCCTGCCACCATGCGGCTTCCGCCATCAACGCCCCCTGGCGGGCATCAAGCAGACTCTCCTTCTTCGAAATCAAATCATCCTCAATCACCGTCCAGTCATCAAAGGACAGCAGCCCGTCCTCATATTGCTGACGGGCAATCTGGGCACGCAGCTCGGCGGCCTCCCCGTATTTCGCCTGCACATCGACCTCTTCGGCCGCGTCTTCAAGCGACTGCTCCGCCTCGGCCAGGATCCGCACCCGTTCATTCAGGATGTCGGCCGCATCGGATTCCGCCTTCCGCAGATTGGCTCGGGTCTGGTTGATCTCATGCCCTTCCTTTCCTCCGGACCAGAACGGAAAGGTAACCCGAAGACCGAGGGTCGCGCGGTCTTCTTCAAAGGCGTCTTCATTGCCATATCTCCCAGCCGATCCAACGAGACTGACCTCGGGCCGCCGACGGCTCTGTGCATTCGCCAACAGGGCCTCGGCACGCTTGCAGGTGGCCTGGGCCTGAAGATAGACGGGTGTTTCGCGCGCCATCGCTTCGATATCCGCCCCCTCCACCTCAACGGGCTGTGCCAGCTCTCCCGTCACCACCCGTTCAGCAGATAGCGCCGGAATCCCCATGGTCCGGGCCAGGACCTGCCGAGTGACGGAAACCGCACGCGTCGCCTGCCGGCCCTGAACCTGGGCATCGAAAAGCGAGGCCTCACTGGAGGCCAGTGATCCCTTGTGTTCCCGCCCGCCTTCATAGCGCAGTTCGACCAGCTCGAGGTTGTTCGCACGGCGAATTTGGATCTGCCCAAGCAACACAACCCGATCCTGCACATACAGGACATCAATGAACGCACGGCGCAACGCATAGGTTACATCGGCTTGCGAGTTGGCCAACGACGCATTCTCCAAATCCAGGCCGGCCTGCGCGGAACGGACCTCCGCCCTTGTGCGCCCCCCGCTGTACAGCGACTGTTCCACACTCAGCGCAACCCCATAGGCGGTCTGGTTCTGACCTTCATCCTCCTGTTGATAGTTTTGTTCCGCGGCAGCATCCGCCGACAGCTGGGGCCGCAGAGCAGACCGGGCAACCTGGACGCCGGAACGGGCCGCATCCACGCTCGCGGCGGATGCCGACAGGGCTGGATTGTGGACCGAGGCCAGGCGAACACAGTCCTCCCATAACAGCGGCTGTTCTGCGGCCCGAAGGGACGGTGCCATCAACAGCATGAGAATGAACAAACGATACAACATGGTGGATTCCTTCCGGTTTGATCCCATCACTTCCAGCAAGCCTTTTGCCTGCCGCTGCACCTAATCAACAATCTCTCCATTACCGGACGGACACAGATTTATTACTAAATGGTAATATTGCGATTCTTGGCAACGGCCCGGGTTGACGGTACGCTATCCCCCATGAACATCCTTTTGGTCGAAGATGAAAAAAAACTGGCACGCTTCATCCGCAAGGGGCTTGAGGAACAGGGCTTTGTCGTCACCACAACGCACGATGGCAACGATGCCTACGCGCTGGCCTGTGTCGAACCTTTTGATCTGATTGTCCTCGACATCATGCTCCCTGGACGGGACGGGCTCAGCATCCTGAAAAATCTGCGCGAGCGGAAAAACACCGTGCCGGTCATTCTGGTCACCGCCCGCTCCGAAGAGAACGAGCGCATTACCGGTCTGCAGCTCGGAGCGGATGACTATATCCCGAAACCGTTCTTCATCAATGAACTGATTGCGCGGGTCCAGGCGGTCCTGCGGCGAACATCCGGAGAGCAACTCAGCCTCCTGCGCGCAGGGAGCCTGACCGTAAATCTCATGACCCGAGACGTCACAAGCGGCGACCGGCAGATTCTGCTGGCCCCCCGCGAGTTTGCGCTTCTGGAATATCTCATCCGTTCCCCGGGACGCGTCTTCACCCGCTCCCAGATTCTCGAACAGGTTTGGGGTATGAGTTTTGATCCGGGCACCAATGTCGTGGATGTCTGTGTCCAGCGCCTGCGCGCCAAGATTGATGCAGAACAGTCCACTTCGTTCATCGAGTCCATCCGTGGCGTCGGATATCGGTTCCAGAACCCCGAGGCCGGATGATGGCCCGCTCCTTTCGTCTCCGAATTGCCCTGCTGACCCTGTGTTTCTCGGGGTTGATGCTGGTGGCCTTTGGCTTGTATGCCGTTTCCGCCCTGAACCGTGTTGGAATTGAACGCATCGACCGTGAACTGCGGGCCCTGGCGGACACCCAGGTTCGGCGGGAACAACCGCCAGACCATTGGCAGCGTTTTGATGAATCCTTCCGTTCCATGTACGGCACGGATGAGTCCAAGCAGTTCATTGTCAAAGCAACCCGGCAGCATGACCGGACATTGCACGCAACGGCAGACTGGCCGGCCGGCCTCTCCCCCGATGCGCTTCCCCTTCCAATGAACACGCCCCCGCAAGCCCCCACGGTCCGCTTGCCGGAGGCCAAGGAGACCCTCCCGGTTGAAAAGGAACTGCGCCATCTGCTTCCTTATACCCAACCTCCGTTCCCTCCTCGCGAGATGTCGGTTCTTGATCCGGTATACGCCACCTTGAAGGGATCCGGCACTTCCTGGCGCGCCATCACCATGGCGAATGAGGAAGTCACGCTCAGCATCGCGATCAACCTGGCAGAACTGCATGCGGAGATCAGTCGTTTTCGGAAGGCCCTGTTCATTGGAATTCCCCTGGGGCTCCTGTTACTTGCCATCTGCGGCTGGTTCATCGGGCATCTGGCTCTGCGCCCTGTGAACCGGATTGCCCGGACAACCCAGGCCATCACCATTCGCCATCTGGATGCGCGAATCGAAGACCACAACGTCGACAAGGAATTCCGGCACCTGATTGATGTGATCAACGGCATGCTGGAACGGCTGGACCGGAGCTTCCACCAGGCCACCCGCTTCAGTGGAGATGCGGCGCATGAGCTGAAAACACCGCTCGCCATCCTGCAGGCACAACTGGAAGGATCTCTGCAACGAGCCAAGGATGCGAGCCCCGAACAACGAGAATACGCAGAGCAACTCGACGAGGTGCAGCGGCTGAAAGGCATCCTGCAAAAGCTGCTCCTTTTATCCCAAACCGATGCAGGACAACTGGCGATCAGCACAGAACCCTTCAATCTTGCCAACCTGATTCGCTCAGCCGCCAGTGATGTGGAATTCCTGGCACCGGATCGCAAGACCGCCGTTGATGCCCCGACGGAACTGCTGGTGCCGGGGGATGCAGACCTCGTAAAGCAAATCATCGAAAACCTGGTTTCCAACGCCGTGAAGTTTGGCCAGGCGGAAGGAACAATCCACATCAAGGTCGAACAAAGCGGAAACAATGCGGCCGTGACCGTCACGAACAACGGACCGGCAATCCCCTCCCAAGATGCCGAGCATATCTTTGAGCGCTTCTATCGCGTCGATCCCTCCCGCAGCCGCAAAACGGAAGGCGCCGGACTTGGATTGAGTCTGGCACGCGAACTGGCCAAAGCACACGGGGGAGAGCTTACGTTGGCTCAAAGCGACGGCCACCTGACGCGTTTTGTGCTGGTCTTGCCTCGGCAGTAGAATGCCGCTCAAGCTATGCAAATCCTATTCTTCCGACCCGAGCCTGTCTTGATAGAGTTGAAGCGCGGGTGCCGAAAAACAGCAAAACCCGTCACACAGAACCCTATTCTTGAAAAACAGAGATCCCGGGATGCATAATCAAATTGATCTGACACAGGGCTCGGTGGCGCGCCATGTCTGGCGCATGACGCCGCCGATGGCGGTCGCCTTCTTCGCGATGATGGCGTTCAACCTGGCGGACACGTGGTTTGTGTCCCGGCTGGGCACGGAGCCCCTCGCCGCGATGGGCTTCACCTTCCCCATCGTCATGATTATCTTCTCCATTGCGATGGGCATCGGGATCGGCGTGTCCTCCTGCGTGAGCCGCGCCATTGGCGCACAGGATCAGCATCGGGTGAAGCATCTGACCACCTACAGTCTGCTGCTGACCTTCCTGGTGATGAGCATCCTGACGGTGGTCGGATTCCCCCTGCTCCCGAAACTGCTTGTGGTCCTCGGAGCCAAGGGCCAGCCGCTCGAACTGGCCACGACCTATCTGTTGACCTGGTTGATCTTCGTACCGCTCGGTGCGCTGCCAATGGTGGGCAACAATGCGATCCGCGCCACGGGCGACACGCTTCGCCCGGGCATCATTATGTCGGTGGCCGCTATTGTGAATGTGGTGCTCGATCCGATATTTATTTTCGGCTGGGGCCCGGTGCCAGCCATGGGGGTGCGCGGGGCCGCGCTGGCGACAGGGCTGTCCCGTCTTGTCACGCTGGCCTGGTCTCTCTGGCTCCTGCACTTCCGATGCCATCTGCTGACAACCAAATGGACGGGCTGGCGCGACCTGTTCAGTGCCTGGGGCAGTGTGTTGCACATCGCCCTGCCCAGCGCGGCCACCAATATGCTGATGCCGCTGAGTATGGGCGTTGTGACAAAGTTCATTGCCGGCTATGGCGCGGCCGCCGTCGCCGCTACGGCCGCGGGCCAGCGCATCGAGCAGTTCACCTATCTTCTGCCGATGGCGATGGGCAGCACCCTGGTGCCCATCATCGGCCAGAATTGGGGAGCCGGACGGATCGACCGGGTGCGGGAGGTCTGGGTGACGACCAACTGGTATGGCGTGGCCTATGGGGTGCTGTGCCTGTTGCTCGCAGTACCGCTGGCCCGACCGCTGGCTGGATGGTTCAGCACGGATCCCTACATCACACACCTGATTGCTCGGTATCTGCTGATTGTCTTGTCCGGATCCATTCTGCTGCATGCGGCCGTTCATACCGGTTTCGCCTTCAATGCCATCCGGCGCCCCTTCAATGCCTCAGGCCTGCTCATCATCCGTTCTGCTGTGCTGATAATTCCACTCACCTGGCTTGGCGGTCACTGGTTCGGCCTGCTCGGGGTCTATGCAGGCATGGGCATATCCTCGGGTCTGTCCGGGCTCATTGCCATGCTGTGGTTCAGTCGCGTGATCCGGCGCGAAGTCGCCCTGCCCCCCCCAAAACAACGCGTAGGGACCCTTCAACGGCCACCCAAGTGGTTTGAACCGTCAAAACAGGCGTTTTGAGGCATTTTTGACCTTTTTGAGTCGATTTTGAGGCCATTTTTGTCATTTTTGGCTGGTTGGAGCCCCGGCGACCCCGGCGGGTGGATTCAGGAAAAGCGGCACGGGGGCGTACCGTCTCCATCAAGAAGAAGATCGCGAGCAAACGCATCGAATACTTGTTTAC
Organism: uncultured Verrucomicrobiota bacterium; assembly: GCA_964526745.1. GTDB lineage: Bacteria > Verrucomicrobiota > Kiritimatiellia > CAIQIC01 > Lenti-01 > Lenti-01. The sequence continues at coordinate 57,949 of CAZGMQ010000008.1, read as the reverse complement.
AAACAAGTATTGTGCCCGGCGGGCGCGGTGATTCGTTTTGCAGTGAAACGCGTTGTAAGGCTGGAACGGTCGCAGACCTTCCAGCCGAACCGTCAGGCAGGTCACTGCTGCCCTGCAAAACAAGAAACGAGGAAGAACGGACCCTGTCATTTGTGACAGCTACGCAACGTCATGCTTTCTGACAGAATAGGACCCGTAACATAAAGGTCCCCCACTGCTGGAGAAAATGTGATGAAAATCAAATGCATGCTGATTACCTCAATCCTGACAGCTCTTGCCCTCACCTTGACCACCGCGGCCTTGGCCGCAACCAACGGGGTGTACGAGTACAGTGCCAACCTGGATGGCGGCATCACCATCACCGCCTATTTAACCAATGACACCGCCGACCTGGTCATTCCTGCTGTGATCGGCACCCAGAGTGTGACGTGCATTGGATCCGAGGCGTTTCGGACAAAGGGGTTAACCGGTCACATCACCCTTCCCGACAGCGTGCTGAGAATTGAAGCGGACGCCTTTCGCTATAACCTGGACCTCCATGGGGTCACGCTGGGAACGGGAGTAACGAATATTGCCGAGAGGGCCTTCTATATATCCAAGCTGAAGAGCCTGGTCATTCCCGACAGTGTCCGCACCATCGGCGACGAGGCCTTCTACTATAATAATATTTCAAATCTGGTGGTGGGCACGAATCTGACGACCATCGGTATGGGGGCCTTTATGAATAATCGGAGCCTGACTGAACTGGCCCTGCCGGACAGCCTGCTCAGCATCAGCAGCAACGCCTTTTTCGATAATGACATCCACACGCTCACGTTTGGGACCAACCTGACATTCATCGGAGAAGAAGCCTTCACCCAGAACCAACTGACCAATGGCATCGTGCTACCCGACACCCTGCAGTCACTGGCGCGGTTCGCATTCTACAACGCCCACCTGACCCAGGTAACGATCCCCACCAGCCTGATCCAGATTGGCCCCGGGGCTTTCAACCGGAATGAAATCACCAACCTGAACGGCAGGGCCTCCAACGGGATCGTATATGCCCGGAATCCGGATGGATCGGATGACACCAGCCGGATCCTCTCTTATGGAGGAAACACCGGCGGCTCCATATCGAACAGCGTCCGAACGATCGGCGCTTTTGCTTTTGCCCGAAACAGCCTAGCATCCATGAGTCTGCCCGACACCGTGACGAATATTGAAGAAAGCGCCTTCTGGAGCTGCGGACTCTCCGTTTTTGATACCGGTGATGGCGTTATAGGGATTGCCTCGAATGCCTGTCGTGACAATGGTCTGACCAATGTCATCCTGGGCGCATCCGTTACAACCATCGGCCCGGCTTCTTTTCAAAATAACGACCTCACGGCTCTGAACATCCCGGACAGCGTGATCGAAATCGGCCCGGATTCCTTCATGGCCAACAGCATCGCAGACCTGCAACTCGGATCGCAGGTGGCATCCATCGGCAAAAATGCCTTCTTTTATAACTATATTCAGAATATCGACATCCCCGACAGCGTAACGAATATTGGCATCTGTGCGTTTTATACCCAAGAGAATGGAACCAATTCCCTCACGACAAATATCACGCTTGGAGCGAATGCCAGAACCGTGGGATCCTGGGCCTTTTACAAGACGGGGATCACTGAAATCACACTGCCCCCCTCTCCGGTCTGGAACAGTTATGTGTTTGGATCATGGATGCTGGATGGGAGTGAAGTCATCGATGCCAACACCAATCAGCCGGGAATCCAGGGAGGCGTCGATTCCTGGTACTCCTATATCGCCCTGTATCATGCGCAGGTGCCGACGATCACTCAGAACATCTCCAACCAGACCACGCTGGTGGGGAGTCCGGTTTCCTTCACGGTGAGCGCCACAATAAGCGATGGCGGGGTGCTGGCCTACCAGTGGTTCGAGACGGATGAAAGCAACAGCGTCTCCAGCGTCATTGCCAACGCGACAAATAGCGTCTTCTCCCCCGATACGGACACACCCGGCGACTTCTATACTTTCTGCAACATCTGTAACTCGAATGAGCCAGTGAATGGAAATGTCATTTCAACGAACACGAGCCAGATTGCCTGCCTCACGATTGAGGCCACACAAACCTACACCCAATGGTGTGCCGCCCAGGGGGTGCCAGCAGGCCAACAAGGCCGCCATGACGACCCGATGGGAGACGGGTTTGAGAACATTTGGAAATATGCGTATGGCATGCCGGCGATGGAATCGGTGTGTTTCCGAGAACAGTTTGTTTCAACCGTTGAAACCAATCCGCAGGGATTGAGCCTCACCTATACAAAATCAAAGACTGCAGAAGGCCTAACCCTGACCCCCATTCGAACCGATCAGCTGACCTCGAATGTGGTGTGGAGGGCAACGGACATCATCACCAACCTGGTACATGAAACCGCAACCAGCGAAACCTGGAGAGCCACAACACCCCTGACCAACGGCAGTGTGTTTCTGGGGCTCAGATTGGATATTCCATAATCCCCTCTGTTCCTAAACCCATAATCCAAATCCTACTCCTACTCCTAATCGTAATCGTAATCTTATTCTTAATCTTATTCTTAATCTTAATCTTAATCTTATTCTTAATCTTAATCTTATTCTTAATCTTAATCCTAATCTCAAATAGACCACCGGCCGCAGCCCGGAAAGCTGATTACGATTAAGATTATGAGTAGGATTAAGAATCGAAATATGTGGACGCATGTCTCGCAGAATTATTTTGTACCCCTCTCAAAGCAACCGGAACTGAACTCTGGACAGTTCAAACGGCGAAAGATAGGCTCTCTCGCATATGCGAAAGAACCTGACCCAGATTCTTGGATCCTTCATTGATGCATCCACCAAAGTGGAAACCACCGGCGAGCTGTGCAAACGATTCGAGCAGTTTCTCGATAAACTGGGATTTAATGGCTTTTTCTACACCGCCATTCCCGGCATTCCGAAGCAGGAACCCAATCAAGCCATGTTTCTGGAAAAGGTGCTGCTCTATGCAACCGATATGAAGACGGTGCGCAACCTGATGAACAGTGAGCTCTTTGGGCAGGGGCCCATCATGGTTCGTCTTTTCGCCGGAGCGGCAGAGCCTTTCACGGGCTTTCAGGCTTTTAAAGAGGTCACCGGAAAACTCCCCCCCGGACGCCCGGAAGACATCATGGAAGATCCTTCGATTGCCTATTCGCTCATCTGTCCTCTGGATACCCCCGATCGGCGCTGCGGGGCCACCCTTCTGTCGAAAGAACGAGGCCTCCTGAAACTCTATCGCCAGCTGTGGCGGGTGAAAAAAGTAGCCTATGCCGGCACCCTCCTGTTTCATGAGCGATGGAAGACCCTGGTGCATAAGGCCAACAAGTCTGCCCTCACCTTGCGGGAGTACGAATGCCTGCTCTGGGCCGCTCAGGGGAAAACCGCCTCCGAAATGGCAATCATTCTGGACATCAGCGAACGCACCGTGCGCTTTCATCTGACGAACGCCAGCGAAAAGCTCGACACCACCAATGTGACCCACACCGTCGCTCTGGCCATCGCCCAGGGCCTGATTCCCGCCGAGCCCTTTGAATAAGGGAACGGCTCTGCAATCAGGACTCGAGGGGGCCGGGTTCTTCAGCGAAATCGACGGCCGGCCGTTCACGTTTGCACTCCCGCTCTGCCGCCGGCCAGGCCGGATCGGAAGTAGAGCTAGATTTCTGCCACCTGATTCGTCAGGGGGCCCGAACAAGGCGGACATAGTTGTAGATGCGCTCTGCATCCCCACTCCCCGTTCCGGGGCCCCCTTCGGCCTTGGTGTCGAAGCGGACGGCGCCGGCTCCATGGAAGTCCTCCCCGCCGGCATTCACAGCCATGCCGAAGGCCACGTACCAGGCAAAGGTATAGGCCCCTCCCGCCTGGAAACGGGCCGAGGTGCTGGACCAGTAATACGGATAGTCGCCATTCCCGGCTTCGTTTTGAATGGATGTGCAGGAAAACATCGGACTGATGGCCGGTCCCGACAATCCTGAATAAGACGCGCTAGGTGACCGTGCGTAATTCACGATGCTCTGCAGTTCCTTCACGTTCGGTAACCGCCAGTCGCTGTAGCCGCCCAGAGTCGAGCTCTCGGCGTACGCCAGTGCTTCCTCCCAATCCAGGCCGGAACCATTGTCTCCCTCAGCCCACATCAGCCCTGTGGCCAGGTCTACGATGGTCCCATCCCCCATCGCCACGAAAGCATTCTGTCCGTAGGCATCCCCCCGAACCGCGCGGACATAGTTGCCCATCGGCCCCCCGCCGCTGGCGGCATAGGCTTTGATATGGCCCGTGCCATGATTCACGCCGAAAGCCGCATCGGTTCCCCCCTCCACCGTACTTCCCACATACCGGTTGCCCGTCCAGTACTGTTCATCCTTGCTGACGCTTTCGCCGGCCAGTCCAAAAAAGGCGGTATTCAAATACGGCCAGCCCGTTGAGAAATCGCTGATGGAGAAAAGTTCTTTCACCGAAGGCATGCGCCAGTCGCTGCAGCCGCCCAGTTCCAGGGCACTGCAGTACTCGGATGCCTCCCCCCATCTAAAGGGAACGGAATCGGGAGTCTGCTGCCACTGAAGCCCCGTATTGAGATCTGTAACGGTTCCATCCCCGTTGTCCTGATAGGCGGGCTGGTTCCCCGCAAACTGGGCATCCTGCCCGTAAAAAGGGTCTCCCGGAACCGGAGAAATGGTGCTCCCACTGGCATTGTATGACACCGTTTGGGAGGTATCCACGACCGGATAGCCACCGGGGGAGCCTCCTCCGCTGTTGTCGCCTCCGCAACCACTCATCCCCATCGCGGCAATCAGAACACCCGCTGCCATCCATTCTGTTGTCTTGTTGCTGCTTGTTTTCATCGCTCATCCCTCCTGTCTATCTGACCCATTTCTCTGCTGAAACCATGTATAGATAACGCCATCCGGATGACAGAATCGCGGATGGATAAATGACAGTTCTGTTATTTGGATTTGATGGGGATTCTCATTGCGAACGGCCGGATGCTGGCCGTGCGACGCCCCTCCCCCATGGAGCAAAAAGCTGATTCTGTATGGCAGGGCAGTGGAGGCGGGGGGGAGATATTTCAGCCCCGAGATGACGTCAGTCGCAATCAAACGAATGGAGAGAGCGCACCATGTAAAAAAAGCCGCGCCTGGCAGGCGCGGCAATTCGTTTTTCTGTGGAACGAAGCTCAGGGCTCGAGGGAGCCGAGTTCTTCGGCGAAGTCCACGGCGAGCTCTTCACGGCGGTATTCCACGGTGGCGGTCTGCAGCGCGGCATCGAGGAGGCGTTCCCGGATTTGCAGGCGGTCGCGCAGACGATCGAAGGGACTGCCGCCCATCTGGCCCAGATCGCCGGCTAGTTGTTTAATAACGGGCTGCAGGAGGCGATTCCGCTCTTCCATCTGCCCCTGGAGGGCCTCGGACGCCTGAAGCAGAGACCGAAGGCGGTCTTTCATGACACGACGCTGCAGAGCCAGCTCGAAGTCGGCCAGCTCCCGTTTCTGGCGGTATTCAGCGATATCCGGATTCTGGGCACCCCACGGCAGCACAAAAGCGGCCGACAAACCCCAGTTGTCCTCCCCACCGGTATAGTCCGCACTGTAGGACGGCTGAAGATACTTGAAGCGGAACCCATCTTCGGAACGTGCGATCGACTCCGAGGCATCCAGAACCTGCGCATCGACGACCCCCTGCTGATAATCCGCGCGGTTGGCGACGGCGACCTCAAACAAATCATCCAGCTCCACCTGAGTGGGCAGCTCGACCACGGCGGTTTGGGCGTAGGCTTCGAACCCGGCCTCGCTTCCCAGTGCCTGATGAAGACGGCGGTTCACCTCGATGAGCTCGAATTCAAGTTTTTCGCGGCTATTCAGCAGATCGAGATACTGGCTGACGAGTTTGGCGCGGTCGGTGACAGCCAGTTCTTTCTGCGCCACACTCTGATCGGCCAGATCCAGGGATGGCTTGAGGAAGTCCACTTCGTCCGTCAGCAGTGCGATCTGCTTCTGAAGCATGCGATACGCGCAGAAGTTGCGGTAGACCCCCAACAGCTCTTCCCATTCGAGGGCGGCCACCCGCAGCTCTTCGGACTGTGCGACCAGCTCCAGCTGCTCGCGCAGGTGTCCCTGCCCCCAGCGCGAGGGCAGATAGATGCGCAGGGCGATGCCGGCGTCATCGTCGGTCACGCTCGGACGTAGCTCCATGCCGAAATCGGACCGGGTCTTAGCCTGAGCTTCGGTCTGGGCGACCTGCGCGGATTTCTTCAGAAACAGGCCCTCGGAAAAATTGCGCAGAGAAGCATTCAGTTCCTCCAGGTCCGGCGAGGATTCCGGCGCACTCCCCTGCCCCGCGGCCGCGGCCTTTGCGGAAACCGTCAGAAACAGACCACACAACAGGATCAGAAGACCTTTCATCTTTACTTGTCTTTCCCGAACCATTGCTCGAAGAGGGACACGTCGGGCACCACCACTACGCGTTCACCGGGCGTCATCGTCATCCCGTTGTCCAGTTCGATGACGATGCGGCGGCCACGCAGAATCTCATCACTGAATCCGGTGAAAACCGGCAGCTTGCGGATATCGGCGGTGATGGTCTTGACGGTCCCCATATAGATCTGACGGGAGGTCGTGGTGATGACTCGGCATTTCTCTCCCTCCGAAATCACCGAGACCTGTTCCTCCGGCATGAAGGCAATGATGCGTTCCGTCGAGACATTGCTGATGCGCAGAATGGGATCGCCGGTTTCGACGACATCTCCCGCCTGATGCAGCAGTTCCGCCACCACACCACCGGTACTGGCAAAGAGGCGGCCTCGCGCCTTCTGCAGGTCTTTCAGTTCATCGGACGTGAAGGCCTCCAGACTCTGTTCGGCCACTGCCAGGCGGTTGGCCAGCTGATCCAACAGTGAGGGATAGCGGGCCAACACCTTCTGTGTGGCTTCGATCTGCGGGCCCAGATCTTCCGCATCCTGCTCCAGAATCAGATTCCGGGAGAGCAGGTTTTCCGTCCGGGCCTGACGGCTTTCCAGGGTCTGCAATTCGGCCGCGGTCTTGGCTTCCTCGAGCTTCAGGCTTTCCAGTTCGTAACTGATGGAATGGATCTTGTCGCGGGTCTTCATCAGCGAGGCCTGATCCATCAGCCCTTCCACGGCCAGGGACTCGTTATCCAGTTCTCCCAACAGCTGGCCGGCTTCCACGGTCTCGCCCATATCCACATACAGCATTTTCAGGCGCCCGTCTTCCAGGGGCGCCACATATTCATAGGTGCGCTCGGCCTCGCCATAGAAGCGAATGCGGTTCAGGCCGCCGGGCAGCATGAGCAGCACCATCACGGCAGCGGTGAGCCAGATGATCCAGGGCCAGCCGCTGAAGAACTGCTTGATGAAATGGTGGCCGCGGCTGCGGAGAGCGGGTCGTTTGAATTCGGGGTTGGTCATGGGTCGCTCCTGCCTACAGTTCCACGGTGGTGCGTTGCATGACCAGATTCACTTCGGCAATCGAGTCAATGGCTTCGAGTTTCTTGATGATATCCACCTGGTAGGAGGGATCGATCAACCGGACCTGATAGGAGTATTCCAGCAGGTCCCCCTGCACCGCTTCGCGCATGGCCATCAGGGTGTAGGCGGAGCAGCATTCAGCCAGCACGGCATTCACCTCGTCGCGGGACTTGTCCTTGTCGGCCTCCACCAAGAAGCGGAGCATGGCTTCATAACGCCGGCGGGTGGCAAAAGGGGCCCAGTGCAGCAGCACAATGACCGAGCTGAGCAGGATGCAGCCGGTCACCGCCACGGCAAACATGCCGGCCCCACAGGCAATCCCGAGCCCGAGGGCCGCAAACAGGAACATCATGTCGCGGGGGTCGCGGACGACCGTGCGAAAGCGGATCAGGGATAACGCGCCCAGCACGCCGATGCCGCGAGCCACACTGTCGCCCATGGACATCATGACCATGCAGACAATCATGCCGCCGAGAATCAGCGTGTGAACGAACGATCTGGAATATGACAGGGACTGAAAGGTCAACTGGTAGAGTTTCGCAATCACCGAACACAGCACAAAGGACAACAGCAGTGCCGAAATGACATGCTGCAGGCTCAGGCTCTGGGTGCTGCCTGCCGCCGATAATAAACTGCTCCAACTATTCGGATTCATAGGACTCCTTTACACAAACATAAACTGATCGGAAAACGGGGCTTCTCCGGTCCCCATCATCAAATTCTCCATCCAGATCGCCGTCGAATACTTGCAATTGCCACACCGGACCAAATCGAATGCCTGCACCAGTTCAATCATCCAGGTGGGCACCTGTTCCGTGCATTTGACCTCCAGCACCAGGGACGACTCTTTGCGGTAACGCACCAGACCGCTGTCCATCGAGATGAAGCGCCCCTCGCCGCCCCAGTTGTACATATCGAATACAGGCTGATAACACAGCTGGGAATCGAAAGTGATGCGGGCATAGTGATCGAAGATGCCGGTAAAGGCTTCCCGGCGATAGCGGATATAGACCAGGGGCTGCGCGTCGATTTCTTCGGCCAGGCGAACAAACTCGCGAAAGGCCTCCCGCTCCTTGACGGATTTCAGATCCAACTCTTTCACATGCCGTTTCAACACACCCGGCTTCCATTGATCAAACGGAATGCAGGCACGCGATTTGAGGACCCGTTCAAAATATTTGCGTTTGATCTCCAGAAACACCGGTGCCTTGCCCGGCGGCTTGCCATAGGTGCGAACGCGAAGCTTGAACCGATGCGACGCCTCCCACTCCTTGGCCTGATGCAGGGCCAAATCCGGAGAATCCAACTGGAGGGTATTGATGTAGTAGTGCCCCCCCGATGCCTCGCAATGCTTATCCATCACGCAATAGGGCCGAATGAACTGCTTGATGGGCTCTACCAGGGCAGGAGGAATGATGTATTTCGCCTCAAAACGATCCAATTCCATGGAGAAATCAGCTGGGGCAGTCCTTGGCTTGTAAAGCGGTTTGTTCATCTCAAGTGTAGGCTAGTGTGAGGATTACTCACTGTCAACGGTCAGGCGAATATAGATGGTCTCAGCGGCAACGAAACTGGAAGTATAACTGTTCATCGGTGCCGATGCCGGAATGGCACTGTCGATCACAGTAAAGCATCCGCTGAACATGTTGGAGCAGGTCCACAGGGTATAGGTCTTTCCGGTTTCGCTCGACCATGTCACCACGGCATCCGATGAAGCTTCAACCGACAGAACTTCAAACAGCGACGCGTCATTCGTCGGGATGGTCCCCGCCTGATATTCGGTCCAGTTCGAGGAGCCATCCTCATCCCAGTCTTCGTCCGGGTCTCCATTCACGGCATCAATGGACCCGAAATATTCGATTTCCCAGTCATCATCCATGCCGTCCTCATCCGAGTCGGGATTGTCTCCCACGGCCGCCAGCGAATACATCAGGGTCTGGTCATTGAAGGTGAAAATGTAAGTCCCATCCAGCACCGTAGACACCGAGATGTCGGATCCGAACCCGTCTGAGGTGCCACTCAGGGGGAGCGCCGTCGAGGCAGCATCGCTGTCGCCCCAGTTGGCATCCCAGGTGCCGCTGGCCGCAAACTTGAAAGTGGCAGCGCTGACTGAGGAAAAGGTGGTCTCCCACTCCCAGGTATAGTTCTCCACCAGCGTCATATTATTTGCGGCAGCATCCCAAGTATTGAACGAACCCGCCACAGCCATTTCCGTATAAGTGGACGCCAGCGATGAGTCCCCTTCCCCGGGCGAAGCGCTCACCGAGCTCATCGCCCAGTTGATGCTGTCATTGGCATAGGTGGAGATATTCAGGCGGCGAAGGGAATACCCCCCTCCGTCTGCGGCCGTCGGCCACGGGGCGGCATCGTTATATGTCACCCGCTCCACCAGAATCTCTGGCACTTCGCCGGTCAGCACTTCGGGGTCGCCGGGGCGTTCCAGGCGGACGGTCTCGCCGTCATTGTTCAGGCTGCCGACATAGGGCCCCAGCACCGTGGTACCGCCTGCAACGGTGTAGAAGGCCTCAAAGGCGGCCGCATTGGTCTCGCACACGATCAGATAGGCCCCCGGGGCCATGACGGTGCCCACGGGGAACGAGAACTCGACCGCACCATCCAGGCGCCAGACATTCGTCGGAACGGCGATGTCTGCCAGCGTCACATTGGTGGAGGCCGTATTATAGAGCTCGATGAACTCGTATCCATTGCTCACGACCGGATGGTAGTTGATTTCGGTGATGACAATCGGGCCGATCCGGGGGCCCGCATTCGCTGCGCCCATCGTAGCCGAAATCTGGGCCGGAAAGTCGGCAGTGCCGTCGCTCTTCACATAGCGGCCGAAGGTCACATCGCGGTCAATGCCGTCAAAGTCCTCGACCAGACGATACCCGGTCAGCTCTCCGCTCTCGGTGGAGGACAGATAAATGGCATCGCCCAGCTCGCTCAGCGCGAACCCGTTGGTCCCCATGACATTGGTACCGAAGTGATCGGCCTCGGTCAGAACCAGATAACCGCCCGGGGCAATGGTGGACAGGCCGCTCAGTGTCACCTTCATCAGGTCGTCGTCATCATCGCTCAGAACCCATCCATTAATATCAAAGGTGTTGGTCGAGCTGTTATAGAATTCAATCCAGTCGCCGGGATCATCCTGATCCTGATGGGTCAGCGCTTCATTGATGACCAAATCGCCGGGATTCGGGAAATCCACGGGACCGGTCCCCGGCGTACCATTCGTATAGGCGCTGGGGCGCCACGACGTGCTCTCGCTCCAGGTGTTCGTGTTGGCCGTCGGATCGATCAGCGTCAGGGAGTAGCCTTCACCATCGGTGATGTCATACCAGTCGCTGTATTCGAAATTTAGGATGGTGTTGCCAAGGCCATCCACAAGCGTGACAGCCTCACCGCCGTTGTTGAGCGAACCGGTCGCGATAAAGAATTGTCCATGATACTGCCCCGCGATTTTGATGTACGCCCAGTTGGCATACCGGTTGGTAAATGCCTCGTAATTGCTCACGAGAACCGCATATTCACCGGGGTCGAGCGTGCTTTCATCACCTTCCGTGAAATCAAAGACAATGCCGTCACTGAACTTGGTGCCAGCCAGACCGACGGTTTCATCACTTGTATTGAGGATTTCGATGAACTCAAAGTCCGAGGCGCTGTAATTTGCTTCCACGCCGGAATCAGCGATGGCCGGGTTGTACATGATTTCGGTGACACGCAGGGGCGAAGCCTCGTTCAGGACGAATGTGGCCTCGGTCAGCGCGCTCCAGGTCGTCCCGCTCCGAACGCGAGCCTTCACATGTGTGGATTGGGTCAAGGGAATGGCCGAACTGTAGGCGGAACCGGACACCGCGCCGCCGACTTCACGAGGATCCGAGCCATCGGTCGTGTAGTAGATGGTGCTGCTGCCGGAAATGGACAGGGAGAACCCGGAAGCAATGCTGCCGCCGTGCTGATTGAATTCCGGGGCATCCACGGAAGGATACCAGCCCTTATCTTCAATCTGGCCCAGCACGATTCCCGAGCGGTATGGCATATAACTATTGAGGAGCCAATCAACGGTATCCTCCCAATCGCCATCCCGGGTCCGGAGCGTACCGGCACTGTCACCCCAGCGGGCCGATTCCGCCACCACGGCCGCATAAATCTCATCCTTCCTGACCTGCAAGCGGCTGGCGGTTTTCGTTGCGGTGAGGGCTCCGTCATTGAAGAAGTGGGCATGCACATGGTCGGCAAAGCGTAGGGCATATTCCTCATTTTCCATCAGTTTCAGATGCATCCACCAGGGCGTGAAAAAATCCTGACTATCGAAGGCGCTGCCGAGGGACTGGCTCAGCCGGTTGTGGTTGACCCCCTCGCTGACTTCCAGCGAGTGCTCATTGTCATGTGCCACATACTTAAATCCATCCGGATGGCTGCGGTTATACACCGTTGTCAGATTCCGCGGCATGGTGGGATCGTTCATCGGGGGGCCAACCGGGGAGTCACGATTGGCCGTAAAATAGATCAACAGCATGTAATCGATCACATTGTCGACATCCAGCAGCTTGGTATAGCTGCTGTTTTCCGTTCCATCGGCGTTCATCCCCTGAATAGAAAAATAGGCAGAATCAGAGCTAACACCCGAGTTGATGGCCGTCCACAACCTGTCATAGGCGTCACGGGTGCCATCCACGGCATACATGTCCCCCGTATCGCCATCGGCTTTCACGGCATCGAAGTCATCATTGTCATCCCCATAATAGGATTCGGCAAAGCGGGAATCGCAGCGCTCTTCGGTTTGATAGAGACCCCAGTACATACCATTGATGTAGAGGTGGTAATATTCACCATGGGTATAGGGCTGATTCATGTCGCGATGACTGTCGCGGGTGAAAATATCGTAGAGCCATGTGGCATATTGCGGAGTCTGGTTCGCCCAGGAAAAATTCTGTCCGGTCCGCAGATCCATGCGTTTGAAGCTGTCCGCCCCATCCTCGCCAAACAAGGGATATTCCAGGCGCGACGTGCCGTATTCGGATTTGAAGAGAAAACGGAAGGAATGCTTCGGGTTGGAGGACGTCGTGCTGGATTCCCCCCGCATCCGCATACCGCCATTAATCTGGAATCCGGCGGTTCCGTCCGGGTTGATCAGCTCCACCGACATCTGACGTTCCCATGCCTCACCCTCCTGACTCGCATTCACATAGATCCCGCTGGAAGAATTAAAGAGATTGTCCGGATCGGTGACGATAGACAGTGAGGGAATGGCCGTCATGGCCCCTTCGATCTGACTGGAATAGGTGCCGCTTTGCGTGATGTCGGTATCCATTCCATAGTCAAAGCCCTGCCCATTGACGGAGCTGGACGGGAAAGCCGGATCTAAGCCGCTCACACCAGTCCCCTGGGCAATAATATCACTGAGAAACAGATAGGTCTGGGTATCCACATCGCTGGACTGAAAACTCGGCTTCGTTGCGACGGCGCGCAGCACCGTCGTTTTATTAATTGTGACGGCACCGGAATAGAGGGTCCCGTTGCCTGTGGAGGGCTCGGTTCCATCCGTCGTGTAATAGATGGACGCCCCAGCGGTCTTGCAGGTGATCTCCACATCAAAGGAAGTGCTGAAGAAGCCACGATCCACACTGAAGGAAGTATCTCCGACATAGCCAAGCACACCCGGCACATTATCGGCACCGGGCGTCGGTGACGTGAGATACGCAATGGAATTGGTCTGGAGTTCACCCCCAATGGAACCGTTCAGGACCGGCATGATGTATAGGTCCGCGTCACCGGAGGGATAGTCGAGGGCCTGAATGGCCAGTACATTATCACCGGCCTGCAGATAGGTGGACGGATTGATGAGCGTGAAGTCTTCATAGGACGTGCCGGTGTGTTCGCCATTGGCCTGATCAGTATAGCTCGGTGAGGACGGGGCATTCGCTGAGGCCACTTCCTGGCCATTGATATAGGCCACGAACCCGTCGTCATACTTCATGCGCAACACCAGTTGTGAAAGGGCGCTCGGGTCGGCCACATTGAAAGAAACGCGGATATAACAGCTCAACGCATTCATGAACATATCGCTCACGTCCAGATTGATGGATGAATAGGTCGAACCCTGGTCGAAGCCGACCGCGGTGGAGCCGCTCAGCCAGCTCGAGTCATCGTAGCTGGTTGTATTCCATGCACTGGCCGGTTCGGAGTACGGGATCAACGCCTTTGCGCTTTCCCCCTCTGCAATCAGATAGGAGGAGCTGGCATCCTGTTCCAGCCCATAGGATTCATCCTCAATCTGCTCCGGATAATTCAGATAGGAATGAGCCGTCGTAACGCCATCGGGCTTCGTCAGAATCACGCTTTCCCCGCTTGCGCCGAGTTTGAAGGTAGTATGGAGATACCCCAGGCTGTCCACGTAATCGTCGTCATCCTGGCCTGAGGCCATCACCACCAGATAGCCGTCCGATGGAATGACCACCAGCGGGAAAGACCATTTGAGCGGTTCGGCTGCGTCATCGCTCAGGTACCAGCCGGTCAGGTCAATGTCGTTGGTCGATGCGTTGAACAGCTCGATCCAATCCGAACTGTTCCCATCACCATCGTCCAAAGTTTTGTCATTGCTCGCCATGAATTCCGTGATCAAAACCGTGCCGTCGGTTACGGTGTCCAGCGTTTCCGTTGCCACTGACAGGCTGTTCAGATAGAAGTCATAGTCGCTGCCCGCGCCCGTTTCCCAGTTCCAGAAGCGAAGCTGTGCAATGCCCTGATCGGATTCATCCGACAGAACTCCGCTGACATAACGGATACCGGAGCTGGCCGTGATGCGTGCCAGCCATGCGTTGTTTGCTTTGAGTTCAAATTCAATCATCAGGCCATCGCCGGTATAGGGCACTGAGAACGTCCGAATGCCGGACAGGTCGCTGACGAAGTAAGCAGAGTCGCCGCCGGTGAATCCAAACTCGAACAGGTTCCCTCCGGCACTATTCTGCAGGCTCATGCCGATGGACCGTTCATCGGTGATATATCCATTATCCAGAGAGACGCGCACCACCTGCCCCACCGCCAGGCTGCCGCCTGTTAAGGGACGCACTGCATCGCTGACCCCATTCGTCGCCCACATGCCCCAGGCGCGGGAATTGGTGTCAATATCGCCGCTGCTGCCGCCAGCGTTGTCCGCCGAAGAGCCGACAAAGTGTCCGCCGGATGTGGCGGCCGTCAAAACCCATGCATCAAAACCAGTTCCACCATTCATACCGCTGGTCCAGCCGGAGTCATAGGTGCTGTCGGATGCATCATCAGACGCAGTACTAGCTGCATAGACCGGTAATGTCAGTGAGAGAAATCCACAAGCCATCGCTATGGCACCTGTCGTCTTAAAGTTGATGTGTAACATATCCATTGCTCCTGTTCTTAGCGTTAAGAACAGGTTAAAACAGGAATATTACAGGACACTGTCGGCTAGATTACAAATCTGTAATCCAAGCGCCTTCTACTTCGTCTGCCACCAACCCCCACCCCATGCATGAAAAGCAGATGTCCCCGCAGTCAACTGCCCTGAACCCTATATGCCAGCTCCGTCGTCAAAAACAGTTGAAAGGGCCTGAAGTGTTGCGTCCTCGTCGGGGCCTTCCGCCACCACCTCGATCGGGGACCCCTCCACTGCGCCTAGCCGGACCAGATCAAAAATAGAGCAGGCATCTGCGTAGGGACATCCCTTGCAGCGGATGTGCACCTCCGATTGATGCTGTTCCACTTCCTTCACTACCTGAGCGGCCACCCGAAGGTGGAGACCACCTTTGCATTGAATGGTCCATTTTTGGGTCTTCATGGATCTGCCGTGCCTCAGGGCCCCAAAGGGGGCGATTCTCGTTTGCCAGTCTGTTATGAGACCGTCTTCTTCAAGGCCTGATCGATGTCGGCCTGGAGATCTTCCACATCTTCCAGTCCGACGGACAGGCGGATATAGTCTTCTGTGACCCCGCTCTCAGCCTGCTCTTCTGCCGTGAGCTGCTGATGTGTCGTCGAGGCCGGATGAATCACCAGGGTCTTCGCATCGCCGATATTCGCCAGATGCGACAGCAGCTCGACAGAATCGATGAATTTCTTCGCTGCCTCTTTGCCACCCTTGATGCCGAAGCCGACCAGACCGCCGAAGCCCTTCTTCAGATAGATCGAGGCCTGATCATAACTCGGATCCTCCTCCAGGCCGGGATAGGTCACCCAGCTGACCAGCGGATGGGCCTTCAGCCAGCGCGCGACTTCCAGCGCATTGCTGGAATGGCGTTTTTGGCGCAGCGGAAGGGTTTCTAAACCGATCAGGAACTCATGCGCATTGAAGGGGCTCAACGCCGCACCCAAATCGCGCAGCAGCGTC
This sequence comes from uncultured Verrucomicrobiota bacterium, assembly GCA_964526745.1. Taxonomy (GTDB): domain Bacteria; phylum Verrucomicrobiota; class Kiritimatiellia; order CAIQIC01; family Lenti-01; genus Lenti-01. Next base: position 42,075 of record CAZGMQ010000008.1, on the reverse strand, counting down.
ACACGGACCTTCAGAATAAAGGCCACGTTGCCCATCCCGGGCACATCCCCCAGCGCATCCCAGTACACCAAACCATGATAGCTCGGGTCGGGCTCGGTGAACTCGGGGAATTTCCCGTTATCCCACTTAAAGTTTCCTGAATCCACAATCACGCCGCCCACGGAGGTCCCGTGACCGCCGATATACTTCGTGGCAGAATAGGCCAGGATGTCAGCCCCGAAGTCGATGGGGCGCACCAGACCCACTCCGACCGTATTGTCCACGACCAGGGGAATTCCATTTTCATGCGCGATATCGGCAAGGGCCTTAAAGTCCGGCACATCCAATTTAGGATTTCCGATGGTCTCTACAAAAACAGCCCGGGTCTTCTCTGTGATGGCCTTGCGAAAAGCCTCAGGGTCACGCGAGTCGACAAAGGTTACCGTCCGCCCCAGTTTCGGTAGCGTGTGATGGAAGAGCTGATAGGTCCCGCCATAGACATGGCTTGAGGCCACAATCTCATCACCGACCTGCGTGATCGCCAGGATGGCATAACTGATCGCGGCCATTCCGGAGGCGACTCCCAATGCAGCGACTCCCCCTTCTATAGCGGCCACGCGCTGCTCGAAGGCATCGGTGGTCGGATTCATCAGGCGCGTATAGATGTTACCGAATTCTTTCAGCGAAAACAGATTAGCGGCGTGTTCCGTGTCCTTAAAGACATAGGATGTGGTCTGGTAAATCGGAACGGCGCGAGATCCTGTTGTGGGGTCTGGTTTCTGTCCGGCATGCAATGATGTGGTATGGATTCCTTGGCTCATAATGAGTCCTCCTGTTTATGTGTTAAATGCTTCTGCGGGGCTGAACCCGCTTGGGTGGGTCTTGTGTCACGGTGTCAGGTGGCGGCACGGGGGCTCCACTCAACCCGATTCGTTGAAAAATGGCCCGCTGATTCAATCTGGAGTCGCGGACCTTGGGCGTTTCAATTGCATCCAGTGATTTCATCCTTCTGTATGACTCCCTGTCTCCAGACCGATCATCCGGCCGCAACACATGCCCATGATGGCCTTGCTGCGTCCGAGGGTCTGTTTTTGTCTGCGCGATGATTTCATCTGAACTGCCTTATATCTAGTTTATCTAGTGACTGGGTTGAATATCCACCATTCCCCCCTGAATGTCAAAAATATTTCATACAAAAGTGAAATTCGGCAAATATTTGACAAAACAGACCTCATAAAGGATAGTATTTCTATCGACAATATCAACTAGGAGTTATGATGAGTAAAATTTACAACGACAATTCGGAATCGATTGGGAATACCCCGCTGGTTCGCCTGAACCACGTCACAGAAGGCGCCAAAGCGACGGTCCTGGCCAAAGTGGAAGGCCGTAATCCCGCCTATTCCGTCAAGTGCCGCATCGGAGCCTCCATGATCTGGGATGCCGAGATCCGGGGCGTGCTGAAGTCTGGAATTGAGATTGTGGAACCCACCAGCGGGAATACGGGGATTGCCCTCGCCTATGTGGCCGCCGCACGCGGGTACAAGCTGACCCTGACCATGCCGGAGACGATGAGCATGGAACGCCGGCGCGTGCTGGCGGCACTCGGTGCGAATCTCATCCTGACCCCGGGGGCATTGGGAATGAAAGGCGCCATTGACAAGGCCAAAGAACTGGCCGATTCCGATCCGCAACGCTATTTCCTTCCGCAGCAGTTCGAAAATCCGGCAAACCCTAGCATCCATGAAAAAACCACCGGGCCTGAGATCTGGTCCGACACCGATGGAGAAATCGATGTGCTGGTGGCAGGCGTTGGAACCGGCGGCACGCTGTCCGGGATTTCCCGCTATATTAAGGAACAGAAGGGAAAACCCATTATTTCCGTCGCGGTAGAGCCCTCTGAGAGTCCGGTGATCACCCAGCAGCTCGCGGGCGAGACCTTGACACCGGGACCGCATAAAATCCAGGGGATCGGCGCCGGTTTCATTCCGAAAAATCTGGATTTGGATCTGGTGGATCGAGTGGAGCAGGTCAGCGGAGACGAAGCCATTGAAATGGCCCGTCGTCTGGCCAAAGAGGAAGGCCTACTGGTCGGCATCTCCTGTGGGGCTGCCACCGTCGCAGCCATACGGCTGGCTCAGCAGGAAGAATTCGCGGGCAAGACCATCGTTGTGATTCTGCCGGATGCCGGCGAGCGCTATCTCTCCACCGCTCTCTTTGAAGGCATCGGCACCTAACCCTTACTATCCAACAACCAGCACTGGACCCGGCCATGACTGGCTGGGTCCATTTTATTATCGAGACAAAACCGAATCCACAGCCGACTGCACATCCTCAAACGACACCGCCTTCATGCACCTGTGCCCCTCGCTGCAGCACACACGATAATCCCAATAGACACACCCCCGGCATCGCTCCATCTTATGGATGAGGTGGTGAAGTTCACCTTTGGGGCCCCATTTTCCCGAACTGGTCGGCCCCCAGATGGAAACGGTCGGCAAATCCAATGCTGTCGCAAAGTGAAGTAATCCGCCATCGTTCCCGACAAATAGCCTCGCCTTCTCCATCACCGCCGCGACCAACGGAAGAGAGGTCTTCCCAGTCCAATCAAACGTGTCTGAACCCAGTTCTGACACCAGCCTTCCTTCATCCGCCCCACCCACCCAGGCCACTTGAAATCCTTTTTCCTTCACCAACCAGGCCGCCAGCGCCGCAAACCGTTCCGGCAGCCAATTCTTGCCGGACCAGCCGGAACCCGGAGCGATCAACGCCAATGGCCGGGCCGCATCCACTCCCTCGGTCTCTAGAAACTCCCTAGCCGCCCGTGCTTCATCCAAGGTCACTGAATAGTCCAGGCGATCAGTCGTCGCCTTAATCCCCAATCCCTGCAGCACACCGGCCCAGGCATCAGCCTCATAGCGGTCTTTTTCATACGGCTGAAAGTGTGTCTCCACCTCGCTCCGCACGCGCGGCGGACGCCATTCTCCAATTCCCAGCCACAGCTTCGGACAGATCAGATTGACCAGAAAACGGCTGACAGCATCTGCGGCACCAATAAATGTCGCCACCCCTTCCCTACGTAAAGTCCGTGCCAGGCGCCACTGTGTCCAAGCCCCTTGCCTCCACTCACGCTTTCCGCGGGTATATTGCGGATACTGGGGTCCGAAGATCCTGATTTCATCCACAAGCTTGTGATAGCGGCGAGCCAGCGTTTCACTCCACGGACCCACCAGCCAGATGATTTTGGACTCCGGCTTCCCCTCCCGCAACGTCTTCAGCATCGGGACGACATGCAGGATATCGCCCAAATGGCCCGGCGAATAGACCACCAGAGCATCGGAGACGGAATCGGATAGAGGCAGGCGCAGGGCCAGTTGATTCAAAAGGAAATAGCGGCATTTTTCCAGAATGCTATCCCGCGGGGCCTTATTCATGTCCCAGGCTCCGCAGTTCGCTGTTTCATGGCGTCCACAATCGGTCGGGAGGCCATAGACCAGTCCAGCGTCGCAGCCACCTGCTCCCGAGCCTTCTTGCAGTCCGCCGTAAACTGATCCGGATCATCCGCCAACTCGCTCAACACCTGCTCCAGAAGGTCTGAGATATCCGACGAAGAAAGTACAGACTTGAGAGGAGTGAAGGCATCGAAGCCCCGCAAACCGACAGGGGTGCCCAAAACCAGTTTCCCATGAGCGATATAGTCTGGAATTTTCAAACTGGAACCGGTTCCACTTTTCATCGGAGCCAGAGCCAACTCGGCCAGTGAAAAGATGGCCTCCTTCACCGGTTCATCCACGGGGCCAGTGAACACGACATTCTCACCGGGTTCCGCACCGCCAAAAGAGCGATACGGTGCGAAATGCATCCCCATCACAACAAAAAGAACTTGAGGAAAAGCGGGAGCCAGTTTCCGGACAATCTCATCCACAGCCTCGTGATTCGGATGATAATTGGCTCCGGCAAACACAGCAACCGGTCGATCCAATCCCATCCGTTTGCGCAGCACCTGGACTTGTGCCGGTGGACTCCAGTGACAGGCCTTCACTTCCACGCCGTTGGGAACCACAACACTTTTCAGTGTCGCATCGCTATGGCGCAACATAACTGCCGCTGCATCGCCATTCGTGCAGAAGGCAGCCACCGAAGCCGCGGCCAACACCTCCCCCTCCAACTGTTCCGCCTGCGCCAATCTTTCTGGATTGGAACAGGAAAGTCCCATGCGCAGAAACATCAGAAGGTCATCATGGACATCGTACGCCAAGGCATGGGATTCCGGCCGAAAGAATCTCTGGATGGCCGGCCAGGCAAAGGGAGAAGCCAGAATCCAACCCCGCACAACTGGTGAGAGATGCTCCAATATCGTATTGAGTTCAAGGCATCCTTCGGCGTGCTCAGCAATAGAAAACAAGGATGCCGCTCCAGCACAAGTTTCGGCCAGATCGCGCGCAGTCAGCTCAACCTCTTCGCTGCAGGGAATGGCCAGCATCCAGACATCCGGTTCGACTTCATGCATCGACAGCGGGCGGGCGCGCGGAGAGAGGGAGAGGATGTAAACGCGAAAATCTGCGCTTAATGCCTTCGCAATACCCGCAATCCGCTTGCCCCCTCCTGTCCGCAGACGGACCACATCATAGGGCACCAGATAAATCAACACGGGCTTATGATTCGACGTCTCATGGCCCTGTAACGTCGTCAGCACATCTGTCAGTCGTGTCTCGGCCTGAACATCCCTCCACCGCTCCATCCCCATCCAGTGCCGTCGGCACCATCGCCAAACACGGGATCTGAACGAGCATGACTCAGCAAGCCTACTCTTCTCCAAGAAATATGCAGGTGACGAGAGTTGCTCTACGCTCTGGGAAAACCCAGTGGGATCAAATTGAAACTGCACCACATCCCTCGTTGAATATCGGTTATTCGTTGGGCAGCGAGGGCGGATCCATGGGCGGCAAGCTGGGTTTCTTTGAGGCCAAATACGGCTCCAAATTATCGCGGGCCCATTGATGACGACAGGGAATATATGAGATGACATTGTAGCCCATGCGAAACTCGCTGGGAATGGGCTTCTCCTTTGTGGCTTGGTACTCAATCAAGCCCTCGGGGCACATGAACAAATGCTTGTATCCGACGGATTGAAGATAACCAAGAGCATCCCACAGTGAATCTCCAAACTTACGTAACCAAGGCCCCACCAATTCAATAAATACAAGCGGTTGCTTTTCGTGCTCAAATACACTGCGTCCGCCAGCCAACACCTTGCATTCTGCACCTTCCACATCGACCTTGACTAGGTTAGGCTGCGGAAGTCCGGATGTCTGAACAAATATATCCAGAGTAATAACACCGCATTTGAGAGACCGGATATCTGTTGTATTGTGAGCTTTGCGGACTTGCTCTACCGGCGCGATCGAGGCCAGGCAATCCCCCCATTCCCCTTCAGGGAAATGAATTTCCACGATTTCCACCTGATCGGAAATTCCGAGGGGAACCGTAATGATGGGGGCTTGGAGAAGGCTTTCCGCCTGCAGCCGTTCACACATGCGTTCATAGACCCGCCAGACGGGTTCAAAGGCCACCACCTTGCCCTTGATTCCACACAAGGAAGCGATGAAGCGGGCAAGTGAACCATGATTGGCGCCAATGTCAAATACCACATCTCCCAGCCGGACCAACTGTGAGAGGTATAACTCATCTTGATTGGTGATTTTCACTTGTGGCCTCTTGGGCCATTGTTTCAGGTTCAACAACTCTTTTAGACTTCTGACAATTCTGTCTTGGATTTGCATCCTTGACCTCCTTACAATACGACCCGATTTCGAATTCACCGCTACTGCGTCGCTATCCCATCAACGCGACAAACCTCATAAGAAACGCCCGTTCTGGTGTTGAAAAATTAACTAATCCGCCAGAGGAGCCGCGACAACGGAGCCCCATGGCATCTTCCTCCCATGACGACGGGTGGATGTCAGGGTTCCCAGGAAATTTGCACGGTGCATAAGCTCTTCAAGGTCTGCCACACTGTGTCCATTCAACTCATGGTATTCCATAACCAATAAATCGATATGCTTGCAGAAACCTGTCTGAATCCAATCTTTGAGAATGGCATATTCCCCCCCTTCGCAATCCATCTTCACGACGCAATAGTGGTCGGGATACTTTCCGTGAAATCCTAAGAGGCATGGGGAGGCCGCTTTGAGTTGGACCGAGACCGTCTGCTGGGGTCCAAAATTTGTGGGGGAAAATTGGCCCGCTGTGGCAGCATTGTCGATGTTCAACTGCCATTCTTCCGTGGTGTCATGGCCGGACAGACCGAAAGGTTGGGGGAGAATGCGCTCCGCCAGATGCGGATTCATAGCCAGGTTACGTTGCGCCCGGACAAAGGTCACCCCAAATGGCTCAAACCCGACGATTCGCGCATCCGGGTTCCTAGTGGCCAAAACCAGCGATGCGAATCCAACATTCATTCCGATATCAAAGATCAGCGTTGGTTTTCGGGGTAACACACAGTGATATGCCTCTTCAACAAGCAGTTCCCAAAGGATAAATAACGTGTCAGGCTCAAGCAGAAAATGGGCACCATTCCAAATGGCAACCAATCCAGCCTCTTCCTGCGAAAAGACCACCCCCTGTTCCAATAGCTCCTGGCAATAGGTGTAATTGGAATTCCGGCCCAACAACCACCGAGCAGTTTGGCCGGATACCGTAACCCCCAATTTCTTCAAGTACACTGAACCATCCGTTTGTACGGAGAAATCAGAAACATCGTCAAACCAGCCCTCAAAGAATTCCGCCCATTCGAGGCTGCCCAGAATTTGTGCATCGCGCCGAATCCGAACCCGCCTGAGTTGTGAATTCACTGTTTTTTTTATGAGTGTCTTTATACCCATCATTATCTTACCTATCATCCTTTAATCTCAAACTCTTCAGTGCTATACACTGACATGCGGTGCCGATATCACTGAAAAATCATGTTCAACCAATATGCTGCACATATCTGGAGCCGGCAAGCGTCCCGTGCCAAAGAAGTCGCCCGGTGCCACGTTGATCACGGCAGCATCTACCACCTCGTCCAATAATCCGCCGCCCACATCGAATAGCTTCGTTCGCACAGTGTAGTCCCCTGGCATCAAGGGGCATTTGCGCATTTGGCAGGTAATTTCCCCGTACTTCGAATCCAGAATCAGTGTTTGACCGACCCGATGACTGTTGAAATGCAAACAACGTTCGCCCTTGCCATTGCTCCATATCACCTCAATGTGTGCTTTAGTAGGTACTTCTTTAGCCTCATAGGCAAAACACATGTAGAAAGGCTCTCCGGTGGCCAATCGAGACAAAGCCGTTTTCGAGCCGGCATAGGCCTCAATTCGTTTAATCTGAATGGAGCCGGTCCCCTTGCGGTGAACCGCCCCGGATTCTGCCAATGCCCCCCCCCCAGATTGCACTGAGGTCTGGTAGGCATCCACCACATCGCGGCTTTTACCCTCCATGAACTTCTTGCCGTCTTTAATCCAAATGCCCTTGGGGCAGAGGGATAGAATCGAGGGCATGTAATGGCTGACAAACAGGACCGTGCGGCCTTCTCCAGCGACATCCCCCATTTTTCCAAGGCATTTCTTCTGAAAAGCGGCATCACCGACAGCTAGCACCTCATCCACCACAAGGATTTCCGGCTCCAGATGTGCGGCAACAGCGAAAGCGAGCCTCACATACATGCCGCTCGAATATCGTTTTACGGGTGTGTCGATAAATTTTTCAAGCTCGGAAAAATCTACAATCTCATCAAACTTCTGGGTCACTTCCGTCTTGGTCATCCCCAAGATAGCGCCATTGAGATAGATATTTTCCCGCCCGGTCAATTCCGGGTGAAACCCCGTTCCCACTTCAAGCAAACTGGCTACACGACCCTTGATCTGAATTCGCCCGGAGGTTGGAGCGGTCACGCGCGACAGGATTTTCAACAGGGTACTCTTCCCCGCGCCATTACGACCGATGATGCCCCACACATCACCTTGCTTGATTTCGAGTGACATATCCTGCAACGCCCAGAGGGTATGTCCCTCTATCGCTTGGTGCATCTGATCCACGCGCTGGTTCGGGTCCGGCAAGCCGCGCCTCCGATGCCACCAGCTCTGCAAATCCTCGCGGAGCGTACCGCTACTGATAGTCCCAAGGCGGTAGGACTTGGAGACATGTTCAATGGAAATGGCTGTGTCAGACATATTGATTTCCTACACCGTATCCATAAACGTGCGCTCAACACGGTTGAATAAGACCATCCCGGCCAAGAGAAGAACCACGGTGAATCCGGCGGAATAGGCTAAATAAACCCAAGAAAACAGACCCTGGCCAAAAAAGGCATATCGAAAGGTCTCAATAATCGTGGTCAACGGATTCAGCATGATAATCCAGCGATATTGTTCCGGGATGAGCGATAACGGATAAATCACGCCGGAGGCATACATCCACAACTGGACACCAAAAGCCACCAGCACCTGCAAATCCCGATACTTGGTCGTCATGGAGGAAATAATGATCCCAAAGCCCAATCCCAATCCCGCCATCATTAGAAGGAGCAAAGGCAAGAGACAGATAGCCCAATTCGGCTTGATAGGCGCTCCCCTTGCCCAGAATAAGACATAGATCGCCAGGAAAAAACTGAACTGAATGGCAAATGCAATCAGCTGGGAAATCACCACCGAGACCGGCACGGTCATCCGGGGAAAATACACTTTCCCGAAAATCGGTGCATTCACAATAAAGGTGTTCGACGTTCGCGTCAAACACAGAGCAAAATAGTTCCAAATCGTTGTTCCCGCCATATAGAACACAAATTTGGGTACATTGTCTGTTGGTAGCTTGGCAATCTGACCAAATACGACGGTAAACATCAACGTTGTCAGCAGAGGCTGAATCAGATGCCACAGCGGCCCCAGAATGGTTTGCTTATACACCGCTACAAAATCCCGGCGAACAAAAAGTGCCACGAGATCCCGGTATTTCCACAAATCCCGTAAATGCAGGGCAAACCAGCCCTTGGGCGGTTCGATGACCAGATCCCAGTTTTCTTCTTTTATTTCTAACGCCATATCGGCAGGAGAATCCGAAACATTCAGCCAAAAGTCAAGAAACGCTGGTTCTGCCAACCCTGCAGAACAGACAAAATGTATCCGGAACCTTTTCTTCGGGCTTTCCCCGATGACAGAAAGGGCCTAGGATAGTTCCCCGTGAAGTCAGAACCGGTTAACACTCAAGCACGATGTCGGCCCTGGGCCCGGCGGTTTGCAGCTTTCCTGCTGCTCGCGATTCGCCGCGCTTCTCGCTGGATTCTGCGGATCTTCTTTATCCTTCTCATTCTCCTGACCCTTCTGTTCGCCTATCTGCATATCGTCGGACTCCCCGCCTACCTCACCGACCTGTTTCTGGACCGGATGGCTTCGCAGGGATATTTCCTTCAGATCGAACGCCTTACCCTTGAGATTGATCGCGGACTGGTGGGCCGGAATGTCCGCCTCTTTGCCACGGAAGAGGCTCCGGAACCCTTTATGGAAGCACAGGCACTCACGGTGACCCTCAATCCCACCGCCTTGCTGCGACATCATCAGGTAATCCCTGTTCTGTCGATTGTCGATGGATCCTTACGCGCTCAGTTGGGCGAGGGTGAATTCGGCGCCCGCCAAGGCTGGCGGGAAATTCAAGTAGACCATATCAATCTCCGGTTCTCCGCTTCGGACCAGCAGGTGATGCTCCGGGAATTCGCCGCCGACTTTCTCCAGATCCACTTCCGCGGACGGGGGGCGGTCTATCTCTCGTCCGGGCCCCGCACCACGGCGTCTGAACCCCGACAACAGGGCAACCCGCTTGCCTCGGCGCTCCACGCCATCGAACAGGCCCCCGCCTGGGTCTCAACGGTGGTCGAACAAATGAATTCCATCACCTTCAATTCGTCTCCCTCGGCAGACTTCACTTTCGCCATCTATCTGGCCCATCCGGAAGCCACCTCCGTTTCCTTCCGTTTTCATAATCCCAAGGGAGGGCGCATCCGCACGGTCGCGTTTGACCAATGCGGTCTGGATGTCAGCTGGAAGGATCAGCAGATCCATCTGCCGGACCTGCAAATTCACAAAGGGAACGGAAGCCTCAGCCTGTCCGGCTGGTACAATGCCACCAACCAGATGGTATCGATGCATCTGCTCAACACCCTTCCCCCTGACACATTTCTCGACCTGTTCCCTGCCGACATCCAAAAGAAGGCCGAGGAAGTCGTTTCAACCTATCGCTTTCCTCTCCGGCTCGAGCTCAAAGTCGGACCAACCCCTCTGGCCACCGCCGCAGAATCCCTTTCCGGGCGGCTCTCCTTTTCCAAAGCGGTCGTCCGCGACATTCCGATCGAGCACCTGGATATTTCATTCGCGCGCCAGGGACAGGAAATCCGGATTGAGCAGGCCGCGATTGAGTTGGATTCGGGCCCACTCGCCAGTCGCCTGGAGGCCTGGGATGGCACTTTTCATCTGCAAAGCAAGCGCTTCCAAATTCATATTGCGGGAACCATCAACCCCCATACGATCAAATCCGTCCTGACCCCGAATCAACAGAACATCGTGAATTGGTTTGGGTTTGAAGAACCGCTGGAAGGCGATGTGACGGTCGGCGGCGTGGCCGGGAATCCGGCGATCTACTGCTATGGCCCGGTCTCAGCCACTAATTTCAGCATTCAGGGTGTGCCCGTTCAGTCCTTAAAAGGACAGCTCAACATCACGAATGAAGTCATGCACATCACCGGTGCCACTATCACCCGCCCGGAAGGCATTGCTCGCGGTGAAGTGCATATGGCCTTTTCCAATCAAACCCTTCGGGTCGATGTGGACAGCACGCTGGATCCGCGGGCCACCTGTCAGATGATCGGACCTGTCGTTTCCACATTCATGGAACCGTTTATTCTGGATGGCCCCACCCGAATTCAGCTGAAGGGACTGCTGGACTACTGCAACTTCTCATTAAATCAGTTAGAGGCTCATGTAGAGGCGCAACAATTCGGCTATACCCAATGGGTCGCGGACCAAGCGGCCTTCGACATGGAGGTCCGCGGACGACGCCTGCGCTTTACCCATGCGGTAGCCACCGCTTATGGAGGACAATTTGATGGGCATGGGTACCTCTACCCCGTATCCAACGATGCGAACTGGCGGTATGAAGTTGATTTTGTCACGACCAACACCAGCCTGAAGGATTTGTTGGAAGCGACAATCCAAAAGCCCCTCAAAGAGCTGCGTGGTACCTTGGATGGCAGAGCCAAAGTTCAGGGCTATATTGGGAAAGGCACAGGGCCCCTCGCCACGGGTTCCGGGAAAGCCACCGTCCGTGGGGGGCTGCTCTTCCAAACCAAGCTGTTCACCGGACTGTCTTCACTTCTCTCGAAGGTCATCCCCGGCTTTACTCTCTTCGCTCAAACCGATGCATCCGGCTCCTATACGATTCGCAACAGTAAGGTGTCCTCCAAAGATATTCAGCTTTCAGGAAGTGTCTTCAGCGTCAAGGCCATTGGGGACTATGGCTTTGGTGGAGAACTGGACTACCAGGTCGAAGTGCAGCTCCTGCGTGGAGGTCCCGTCGCCGCGATCCTCAGACTCGCCACCCTGCCTGTCACCCGCCTCTTCAAGTATCAACTCACCGGAACGTTCAAGGACCCACACTGGAGCCCGCGCAACCTCAATCCGGCGGAGCTCTTCAAGGACTGAAGCCCGATCCGGTCTCCTGCACAGCTGCGGCGGCTTGCGGTTTTCCACACTATGGAAAATCGCGACCCTTTTTCCCATTGCATGGGAGACGGGAAGGACCCCTGCCCCGGCACCCCGGGGACAATATTTGCGGGGTTGCAATGCCAGAGGGGGCGTGGTAATTTCTTTCTCGTCTTCAGGGCGTGGTGAAATTCCCGACCGGCGGTACAGCCCGCGAGCCAATAGGCAGACAAGGTGTGATTCCTTGGCCGACAGTATACAGTCTGGATGGAAGAAGACCAACTTGCACAATTGCAGTCACCCACGCCCGAAGCCAGAAAGGTTTTCGGTTTTTTTATGGAAAATTCCGGGCAGGAATCCGTATTCTGTACCGTCGAAGAGGCGCTTGAAATCATGCGCACTGGCGGGTCCTTGATCGTGGTGGATGATGAAAACCGTGAGAATGAAGGGGATATTGTCGCCGCAGGCGAAACGATCACGCCGGAAGCGATCAATTTTATGGCCACGCATGCCCGCGGTCTGATCTGTGTGCCGATGGAAGAGGCCCAGCTGTGCAAGCTGGGCTTAGGCCGCATGGTGCCACTGGATGAGCACGACCGCTTCCGGACCGCTTTCACCGTGTCCGTGGATGCCCGGGAAGACATCACCACCGGGATTAGTGCGTTCGACCGGGCCCATACCGTCCGCCTCCTGGCGGATGAAACCTCCACTTCCTGTGATTTTATCCGGCCCGGGCACATGTTCCCCCTGCAATCCGTCCCCGGCGGAGTCCTGCGCCGCACCGGTCATACCGAAGCCTCGGTCGATCTGGCGAAGCTAGCCGGTCTCAAGCCCATTGCCGTCATCTGTGAGGTGATGAACAATGATGGGGATATGGCCCGCCTGCCGGACCTGATTCCATTTGCCCAGCAGCACAACCTGCGCATTTTGAGCGTCGCCAGCCTGATCGCCTGGCGACGGACACGCGAGAAAACCATCCGTTGCGATTCCATTGTGGATCTCCCCACCGAGTTCGGTGACTTCAAATTACATCTGTATGTGGATGAAAGCTCCGGAGAACATCACCTTGCCCTGGTGCACGGCGATCCGGCGAACGTGGAGGCCCCTCTGGTCCGAATGCATTCGGAATGCCTGACGGGAGATGTGTTCGCCTCCCGCCGCTGCGACTGCGGCAGTCAGCTTCATGCGGCCCTGCGCCAGGTGGTGAAGGCCGGGGATGGCGCGGTGCTCTATATGCGGCAGGAAGGCCGAGGAATCGGGTTGGAAGGGAAGATCAGAGCCTATGCCCTTCAGGAGAAGGGCCTCGATACCGTAGAGGCGAATCTAGAACTGGGATTCGGTGCCGATCTCCGCGATTATGGCGTCGGTGCCCAGATGCTGCTGGATCTGGGGATCACCCGGATGCGTCTCCTGACAAACAATCCCCGCAAAGTGGTCGGACTTCAGGGATACGGCATTGAGATCGCCGAACGCGTCCCCATTGTGTTTGCCCCCACCGCATACAATGCAAAATATTTAAAAACCAAGAAGGAAAAACTGGGTCACTTGATTTGACCTGGAAAGGAACCCCATGAACTGCAAAGAAATCAGCGGACAGCTCAATGCCAAAGACCTCCGATTCGGTATCGTCATCAGCCGTTTTAACGATCTGTTCACCAGCCAGCTGTTGCGCGGCGCGGTCGACTGTATCATCCGTCACGGCGGTGAGGAAAAAAATATCGAGATTGTCTGGGTACCCGGATCCTTTGAACAGCCCCTGGCCATCCAGAAACTGGCCGCGGCCGGCAAGCATCAGGCCATCATTGCGCTGGGTACGGTCATTCAGGGTGCCACCTCCCATGCCGGTTTGATCAATGCTCAGGTCGCCCGCGCCCTCACCCAAATCAGCCTCGAGTCCGGGGTCCCGGTCATTGACGGCATTGTGGCGGCGGAAAACCTGGACCAGGCCATTGAGCGCTGCGGAAGCAAAGCGGGCAACCGCGGCTGGAGCGCGGCCCAGACGGCCATTGAAATGGCCTCGCTTCTCCAGCAGCTCTCCTAAAGATTGCATCTCGCAAACAATCTGATTCAATTCAGCTGGTCACCCTAACGAAAGGACCCCCCTATGGGAATCCGACACGATGCCCGTGAATGGGCACTGCAGTTTCTCTTTCAATCCGAGTTCAATCAGGCCGAGTCCCTCGACAAGGGATTCGAGATGTTCTGGCAGCATCTCCATGAGCCGGCGCCTTCGGATGGAAAGGATCCCGCCCGGATGAACACCAAGGCGCGCCAGTTCACTGAAGAGCTTGTTCGCGGAGTGATCGCCCATCACCCGGATATTGATCCGCTGATTTCCAAGCATGCCGACAACTGGAACATTGACCGGATGGGAACCGTGGACCGGAATACGATGCGTATTGCGGTCTATGAGATGCTCTACCGGGATGATATCCCGCCTGTCGTTTCCATCAACGAGGCGGTGGATCTGGCGAAATCCTACAGTTCGGTCGAGTCCGGAAAGTTTGTAAACGGCATTCTGGACCGGATTCGGAAGGGGCTGGACCGCCCGGCACGCGATTCCAACGACGCCAAGAAAGCGGACAAACCCGAGGTTCCTGCGGAGGCACCAGCAGAGACCCCGCCAGAGGCACCGGCTGCCACAAAGGCTGAATCCCCGACTAAATCCGGGGCCAACGACTAGTTCCCTCACGAAGGATCGAATCGATTATGGCTTCCTGGTTTACTGGACTTCGCAAAACGCGGGAGCGCTTTGCCGATGCGATGCAGGGGATCTTCTCTTCTTCCACACTGGATGAAGCCACGATGGAGGAGTTGGAGGATCTGCTGATCATGGCCGATGTTCCGCTGCAGGTAATCGAAACCCTGACGCGTGAGATCCAGAAGTCGGCATCCAAAAAAGAGCCCTTGGCCGGGACCTTCCGGCGGGTACTGGTCGATGCTCTCGGCGAAAATCCGCCACTGGACTGGAATACCCTCCCTGTCCCCTCCTCGGTTCTGCTGGTCGGCATCAACGGTTCAGGCAAAACAACGACGGCCGCCAAACTGGCCCAGATGGCCCTTCAGGCCAAGCGCGCCCCTCTCCTGGGTGCAGGGGACACCTTCCGTGCCGCCGGTTCGCACCAGCTCAAGCTGTGGGCCGACCGACTCGGATGCCCGGTGGTGGTGGGTGAAACCGGCGGGGATGCCGCTGCCGTCGCGTTTGACACCATAGATGCGATGCTGGCCCGACACTGCGATGTCGCGATTCTGGATACAGCCGGGCGCATGCACACGCGGGAGCCCCTGATGAAAGAACTTCAGAAGGTACGCGGGGCGATGGATAAGCGTCTACCCGGCGCCCCGCACCATACCTGGATCGTGCTGGACGCCATGCTGGGACAAAACGCCGTGGTGCAGGCCAAGCAATTCCATAAGTTGACCCCGTTGACGGGGGTCATTGTGACCAAGCTGGACGGCAGTTCAAAGGCTGGATTTCTGTTTGCCATTCGCCAGGAGCTGAACCTGCCCATTCTGTATGCCGGACTGGGCGAAGGCCCCGATGATCTGGCCCCCTTTGACACGGTTGCCTTTGTGAATGCTCTCCTGGATGGGAACGGAGTCACATGAACCGCTTGTCTGTCCAGGACCTGAAGTGGATGCACCAGGCCTTAGCTCTGGCTCGCCGGGCAGAGGGCTTGACCCGCCCCAATCCGCCCGTTGGGGCACTAATCGTTAAGAAGGGCGAGAAGATCGGCCAAGGGTGGCATAAGAAAGCCGGCGGCCCCCATGCGGAAGTCCTGGCCCTTCGTCAGGCCGGAGATGCCGCCCGGGGGGCCACCCTCTATGTAACGTTGGAACCCTGTTCCACGACCGGCCGGACCCCGCCCTGTACAGACGCGGTGATCCAAGCCGGCATCACTCGCGTGGTGGTCGCCCTTCAAGACCCCAACCCCCGCCATGCCGGCAGAGGCCTGCGGCTCCTGAAAACAGCAGGCCTCCGCGTCGAGGTGGGTGCCTGTGCGAAGGAGGCCCATGAACTTCTTGCGCCGTTTTCATGCCATATCCTGAAGAAGCGTCCGTTCTTTACTCTTAAGCTTGGACTCTCACTAGACGGACGGATCGCAGACGCCAGTCATTCCTCCCGCTGGATTACCGGATCGCATGCCCGCGAAGTGGTTCAGGCCATGCGCCGGGCTTCAGACGCCATTCTCGTTGGAGCGGGCACCGTCCGACACGACAATCCTTCTTTATGGCCCCGACCTGATAAACAGCGGAATCCCTGGCGAGTTGTCGTCGCCGGGACAGCCTCCCTGCCCACTCAATCCCAGCTCTTCACAGATGCTCACGCATCCAGGACTCTGGTGGCTGCGCCACGGGGCTGGGCTCCCGTCTGTGCCCGAAAACTCCGAAAACTGGGCGTAACCGTTCTTGAACTTCCCCCACGCCGTGTGTTGCCAGCATTAGCCAGCGAACTCGAGAAGCTCGGTATCCTGCGCGTGTTCTGCGAAGGAGGAGGCGGCCTGGCGGGCAACCTGTTGAAAACCGGTATGGTTGATGAACTCTGCGTATTTATATCGCCCATGCTGATTGGCGGCCCGATCGGGGCAACGGGAAGCACCGCATGGCGTCTCCCGCAGGCTCCCCGCTTCTCTGTTGAGGAATCCCGCTGGGTCGGGAAAGATTTATTTCTCCGCATGACACCCCAAGGCGAGGAGGACTGATATGTTTACAGGTCTCATCCAACAGGTCTGCCACCTGGAAGAGGTATCCATCCAAGCCCAGACCGGACGCCTCATGGTCCAGGCCAACAAAATCGGGCCGCTCGATATCGGCGAAAGCATCGCCATCAACGGGGTCTGCCTGACCCTTGTGGAGCAAAAGGGCCAACAGCTCACATTTGATATTCTTCGCGAGACTTTGGAGAGAAGCAGTCTGGGAGGCAAGCTGTCAGGAGCCCGCCTCAATCTGGAGCGGGCGATGCGAATGGGTGACGCGATCGGGGGGCATCTGGTCAGTGGGCATGTCGATGGAGTTGGCACCGTACTTCAAGTGGAGATGGCGAGTCGAGACCAAGTTCTGCTGATTGCTGCTCCCGAACTGATTTCTGAAATCATCCCGAAGGGGTCCGTTGCGATTGATGGCATCAGCCTGACAGTCGTGGATGTGGATTCGAGAGCCGGAACATTCACGGTACATATCATTCCCCACACTTGGAACGAAACCGCCCTTTCCGATCTTTCAGCAGGTAAGCCTGTGAATCTCGAGAGCGATATGATTGGGAAATATGTTCGGTCCAGCCTAAAAGCTGATTCCGATTCAACGCCGACCGTCACCTGGGACAAACTACGGAACGCCGGATTTGGGTCCCTGCCTAGTCAGTGAACATGTATTTTAGAATACACCGGAACGCGCTGAATCCATCTTTCCATCCGATTTTCTTTCCTTCTGAATAATCCCGGCCATAGTAGGAAATCGGCACTTCATAGATTTTGATTTTTTTGCGGGCCAGCTTGGCCGTGACTTCCACTTCAAACCCGAATCGGTTCTCTTTCAAGGGAATGCTCTGAATGATCTCCCGCTTGAAGACCTTGTAACAGACCTCCATATCCGTGAGGTTTAAATTGGTAGTCATATTGGACAACGTCGTTAACAGCTTGTTGCCCAGATAATGCCAATAATAGACCACGCGATGCGCCCCGCCGCCAAGGAAGCGGGAGCCATAGACGACATCCGCATGCCCATCTAGAATCGGTTGAAGAAGACGGGGGTATTCCTTGGGGTCATATTCCAAATCTGCATCCTGAATCAGGACGATATCGCCTGTCGCCTCGGCAAACCCCGTCCGTAAAGCCGCCCCCTTGCCCTGATTCACCTCATGAAAGAGCACTTTCAGATCGGCGTTTTCCTCTCCCATCTTCTTGAGGACAGCGGCCGTACCATCGCTGGAGCAGTCATCGACCACAAGGATTTCCCTGTCCAAGCCGACATCAATGGAACGAACCAAAGCCACAATTTCAGCAATGGTGGCCGCTTCGTTATATACGGGGATGACAATGGATAGTTTCATGGCTGCTCCTATTGCAGTTCCAATCGAACCGCATCGAGTAAAAAATAGTCAAAAGGAGTGTCGGAAACAAGAAAAACTCCCCACTGCTCGATCGAGTCCAACTGTAGATGGCGCCCCTCAGGAGTCCGGCAGGTTTCATCCAGCGGGATCACAATCGAATTCCATCCCTCAGTAACAGCAAACTCCACCTGAAAGCGATCACCATAGGGCGGATTTCCAGGCCGATCATCCCACCGCACCGCCATCACCGCGGGCTGTTCTCCAGGCCAAAACAGCCGCGCTTGAAAAGACTGTCCGGGACTCCAATCCGCACACGCCGGATGCCTGAACAGACCGGGATAAAGGGCGGCTTCTTCCCCCTCTGGAGGTACGTCCTGTTTCACGCAAAACAGTTCCGGGAATTCCGAGGTCAGACGGACACGGTTGCGAGACCATCCCTTATGGGACCAGAGGGCATCCGGCTCAGCCAATACCGGGAAAGCCCGAGTTTCGGAAGAAAGCATCCACCCGGCCCAACTCAAGGGCAGAAGACACAGACTGGTGATGGATATCAGGCGAATCCACTTCCTGGAAGGAAGGCGAGTCGTCCAGCAAACACAGGCCGCGCCTCCCATTCCATAGAACCAATCCATCCACTCTGCCGAGCGGCCGAAACAAGGCTGTAGCCTCTCCAGCAGCGCAGAGAAACAGACAAGTGTGCACCACAGAACCCCTCCCCGAGCCCAGGAAGGGAGGCATCGTCCCCAAAGCCAAGCCAGTCCAGCAAACAGGAGCACATGCGCGGCCCCACCCAGCGCCTGCCCCAGCGGATGAGCCGGAGGCAGGGGCAAAGGAACGAACAGGAGAAGCGCGACGGCAGCGCTTCCCAACGCCGCTATGACTAGAGACCGCTTCAAACGGGCCATATCCTCCTACTCCGTGATCCTCCACATGCGGTACCATCGCGTTCTGAGGAGGTAGGACGTGCGGTCTTCAAAGACATATTCCGCTTGTGATTCTCCGGCCGGAATCTCAAAATCACTCTTGTTCATCATAGACGGACCGTTATATTTCGCCTCCCAGCGATTCCAAGTCTGACCGAAATCATCGGAGTATTCCACGACATAGCGAGGCCCCTGTAGCCCCCCTTGCCAGGCCATGCGTGTGAGACCGTTCTGCGTATAGAGGCGCAGGATCTGAAACTCACCCGCGCTCACTTGAAAAGGATGTGCATTCGTTGCCGCATTCGTAACCGAGCCCCCGGCTTCATCAATGACACGCCAACGGCCCTCTGCGGTCAGGTAGGAAACCCCAGCCGTCCATATATAATATTCCGTATAGGCACTGGTATTCGTCAACGTTATCCAGGTAGATCCATTATCACCGGAGAACTGAACCAGCACCCTCTGGGCCTCATCCAGCAGATGAGCCGACCAGACCAGAGGCCAAACCTTATCGGACTGAGCGATAATCAAATTCGTTTCGTTCAGCGTCCGAACATCGTAGGAGACATTGGTACTGCCCTGGCTGGCCTGAATGGTATTCCCATACCTCCCGATATTCGGGCGCTCTCCATTGGTATCGGGTTCTTCACTGAAGTCCATGTCCGGATTTCCGTGATCCACCGCCCAGGATGTCGAGGTATCCTGCAGCCATCCGCTGGAGGTCCAACGGCCGACTTCCGAATTGGGATGGAAGTCCCCGGCAAAGTCAATGTCGACCAGATCGGCATTGGTTATCGCGCTCCGGTATTCCCGACCCAGGGTCAACTGATACTTACGGAGGTCGTTTGTCGCCCCCTCAAAGAATCCCCATCCTGAGACTGTCCGGCTGAAGTCATACAGGTTGTAATCCAAGGAAGCACTGATCAGCAGGGAGGTAGAGATGCCAATGGAATACGCATAGGCATCCCCCTCAGGGATGAAGATATTATTCTGCATCGTGTCGACCTGTGTCCCCTCCAGCCGGATGCCCGCCAAGGTCGACTTGGCAAAGGTGAGATTTTCCAGCACCGTGGTCTTCGTATTCAGCAGGGACACGCCCCAGCCGGTCTTCCAGAAGGCGGAGTTCCGAACTTCGGTATTCTGGGTTCCATCCAGAATCAAGCCGTTCTCGGAATCGCTGACCACCACTCCCTGCACAAGCGTGTTCAAATTGGACTCCAGCAGGATGGCGCGGTCCATTCCTCGAACCACAAAATGCCTGAGTTGAATCTGCGAGGCCTTCACATCCACTCCGATTGCGGGATAATTAGTCGATCCGGACCTTTCGAAAATAGTGTGAGCGCCGTTAGTGTTGCCCTGAATAATGATATCGTCATTCGTGGTGCCACTTCGAGACCAAATGATGCGGATATCGGAGGGCGACGAATAGGACCCCGTGTCCACATAGACCGTGTCACCACCCTCCAGGTCATAGAGATCCAGAATTTCCTGCAGAGCCAGTTTGGGCGTAGCCGCGGTCAACCCATCATTCCCGGATGCTCCGATAACCGAGCAGTAGATATCGCCCGTGGTGTCCGCATCATTCACATAGAAGGCCTGATTCTGATTGCGCAGAGAGAATGATGAGTCGGTCTGATCCGAAACCCCGGATCCACCTTCCGCCACTACACGCCAGTAGGCACCAAAGGAGTCAGAGAACGCCGTGCTGTCCCAGATATAGGTGCCATCGGTCGCTGACAGGCCGGTCGCAATATTCGTCCAGACGCTTCCGTTGTAGTATTGCAAGGTGACGGTTATGCCCCCGGCATTCCCCGCCGCCCAGCGCAATACGATGTTGGTTCCCTTCAGGACACCACCATCATTCTGGGTCAAAGCGGTCAGCCACAGATTGCTGATACTCTTGCTCGCGAAGGCGCTCCCGCCGTAGGCGCCGATGTTGCGGCGATAGCCATTCGGCATCGGTTCTTCACCCGTCCCGATCCAAGGGTCCCCCATATCAATCAGGGGAGACTGTGTCGCATCGACATCCCAGGTCTGGAAGATGGGACTCCAGCGCCCCACCGTGGAGTTCAGGTGGAAATCGCCCTGCGCTTCGTTCTGGAACAAGGGATCGAAGGAGACGCTGTTGGCATCCTGTCCCGAGGCCGTTTGCCAGTAGGCCAGTTTCTCCCATTTGCCTTCCCGAACTCCGATCCAGGCCGAATCGCGGACCCGGATGTTATTCCAGTCGGACACCAGTCCTCCATCATTCCAGGCGATAGCGCTGCTGTCCGGGCCTCCTGCGATCAGGATGTTGTGCCCCAGTTTGAGAGTGCCATACCCACCCTTTGCCAGTGCCGTACCTTCCGTGGCCACAACGGTCGAATTCGAAACGATAACTGAAACCGCATTCACCACCAGTGCCGTTTCACTACTGTTTTCCGTATAGATTATCGAATTCTGGATGCTGATATTCGTGCCCTTTACCTCCATCTCTCCCCATCGAAGAGACAGCTTCTCCATGCTGTTGTTCTTTCCTGATAGCAGGACACCACCCCGATCGACCTGATTATCTGAATAGAACGAATCATCGCCAAGCAAGAGTAAGGAACTATTCGTCAAGGTGAGGTCATGAACCGCCAACCCGGCACCGGCAAATATCACATTTTCTCCAGAGAACAGCACCTCCTGCATGTCCACATAGCTTGCGGTCATCTGGAAGAAATAATCTGCAAGAAACGGATACAAGGTGATGAATTTAGATCCGTCCTCATGCGTGCTGCCAAACACCTCAATCAGCGCGCCTTCCTCTCCACCGTCTGACTCCTGCCACAGGATTGGGGCATTGGTGTCCAGCATCCAATAGGTCCCGGTATCGATATAGACCCGATCCGTTGGATCTAGATCCGCTCCCTTCAGCAGGCCGATCAGGGTCAAGTACGGAGCCTCCGCATAAAATCCGTCATTCGTGTCACTACCGATTGCCGAGGTATAGACATCGTGGAACGTAGATGTGTCATTGAGATAATACGTGAAGGGACTATTCCGCAAACCAAAGGGACCGGCCATGCTCCAGACATTGGTGTCATTCAGAAGGAATAGGCGCCAGCGGGCCTTTGGACTGCTGGGCCATTTTTCAATGCCCGCCTGCTTCTCATCACTCTGCCAGCCAAACTCTCCCTGACCCACTGCCGTTTCGCCAATGCGGATCCATGGGTCCCGTCCATTTGCATAGGAATATTCCAGTTGTACAATCTCGTTAGATGCGATGGTGTCAGAAAATTCCCATGTTAAATTGATTCTGCCGCTCATGATACCGCCCGCCATCGCCGTGACCGCCTGAATCCAGCGATTGGAGTCACTCTTACTGGCCTGCAATGTATTTCCATAAAGCCCTATATTTCGCTGCTCACCGTTGGGCACGGGCTCATTGCTCCATGCGACCTGAGGGGCGCTCATATCGATCATCATCGAAAAGTCGGGCATATTGCTTACGGTCGTATCCTGAACCCAGCCTGCCCCATATTCAAAGCGTCCTGCTGTACTGCGAGGGTGGAAATCGCCGCCCTCCGGATCGTGGAATAACGCATTCGTACTCAGGGAGTAGCTATCCTCGCCCGTCCCCTGTACCCATTTCGGCAAACTTTCATACTGCAACTCATCCACCAGACCGATCCGGGCATCGTTCTGAAGATACAAGTTGTTGTAATTCGCTGAAATCTCCACACCTTTGCTTGGCACCTCGTAGCAGAAGTTCTTCTCACCGGACGCCTCCAGCACCGTATTTGTGACACCGATGCGAACGCCTTTCCCAAGCCATATCGCGGATGCACGGTTCGACCAGAGCACGCATCCATCCATTGCGAATTCTCCGGACACCGCCACGACGGCATTGCTCAATCCTTTATGGATCAAGACGCGGTTAAACCGAATATCTAATGATTGTTCTATCCAGATTCCGCTATCAATCGACTCCAGTACTTCCATGTCGCTAATGGTACACGATTTTGAGTAACGCATGACCGTCAGGCCGTTTATAAACCCGGAAACACGGAAGTTGGCGATATCGACATCGTGGGCGCCATAGAGCAAGAATGCAGGTTCTTGCATCCCGGTCGCAGGCTGGAACCAGCTGCCGTTGTACGCCCAGTTTGTACTGCCCGTGAATTGTACCGTATTGGTTGTATCACCACTGGTCAGGACTGAAATCGTTACCGAATTCGTCAATTCATACACACCCGTGTCCACCTTGATCATATCCCCGCCCGCGACTTGATACTTCGCCAACACCTCTTGGATGGAGGACAGAGGGCTATTGGAAGAATACCCACGATTGGTCGATGCCCCGATTGCAGAGGTATAGATGTCGCCGACCCTACTGTCATCATTGACATAATAGATCAGCGGAGTCGGCCGATTAATGAAGTTTGTCGGAATCCTCCCAGCCACATTGGTATTGGCTTCCAGTACTACTTGCCACATGGCGTTAGGAGATGGATCCAATGCGCTATACCAAGTATAAGGGGACGAGCCCACCGGCAAGCTGCTTGCGACCAGCTCCCATGTGTCGCCGTTATCCGGCGAGTATTCAATCCGGACCGTATTCGTCGAGGTGATGCCTCTATGATACCAATAAAGGGGCTGGCCGCTAGGCGCGATCCCTCCATCCCTGAAGGTAACAGCAAAGAGTTCTGGGACGGAGTCATCACTGGCTGAACTATGAGGGGTTCCGGCATAAACGCCCATATTGAGGCGGTTGCCTGTGGGGTCCGTCTCATTGGTCCAGGCCATCGAAAGCGGGTTCCCTGTATCGATCGCCCAAGAGGTATCCGTGCTGTTTGTAACCCAAACCGCATGGTTCCAGTTTCCGGCTCGACTCTGCAAGTGGTACTCCCCATTTTCTGGATCCACAAACAACGGGTCTGCGACAACGGAGGCGGCATCACGATCGGTCTGCTGCCATTGACTCAGATTTTCATAGCCCACTTGGGCCTGTGAATTCGTGCCCAGTACCCCGGTTGAGAGTTTGCCGTACATATTGAAATCTCCGAGGAAGATACCGGTTCCATCCTCTGTATAGATGGCGGCATCATTCGTTACACAGAGAATGGAGTTAGAGACACTGGTGATCCCCGAATTAATCCAACAGGCCCCGGCACGATTTCCCCATATGATGGATTCCCGAATGTTCCGCCAGCCATTCTGGCTCGCGGAGGCAAAGCCATACTGAGCGTTTTTCCACGCCCGCAGATTCCGGCATTCCACGTCCGCCCCGTCCGAAATCCAGATTCCGTTGGTCTCATTATTGAAAACATCCAATCCACCGAGGATGACACTGGATATATTCTCAAGCGCCACCCCGTTCTGGGCGGAACTGATACGCAAGTCATACACCTCGATATTGCGCGTATTCTGCATCTCGATTCCATTCGCCGTGCCATCCCCCTGAAGCAAGGTGCCACCCGCTGCGATGTTGGTACTTCCGTAGATGCGCAAGGGGAAGGATTCGGTTCCGGTGTTCTGACCCGTCAAGATCACAGGGACCACATCGGACACCGGGTAGGTTCCCGTATCGATAAAGACACGGTCTCCCGCGCCCACCGGATAATGGGACAATAGAGAGGACAGGCTGTCCAGCGGTGTTGCGGCATTCGTTCCATAGGAGATCACCGGGTCATATACATGGCCCGGGGCGCTGCACCAAATATCCCCGATGATCGAGCCATCATTGATATAGTAGTCATAGGTGCCCGTCTTGAGCGGGACCGCCAGCGCGACGTCGAAATTATTCGTATTGGCCATGGACGTCACCCGCCAATTCAATGCCAAGGCCAGCGGTAGCCCGGCGACATTCCAGGGATACTCATGATTGCTCGCCTGAACATTGGTGGAAATGGTTGTCCAGCTCTGCTCATAGTCGGTCGAGTAATCCAGCCGAACCTGCGTGTCAGGCGGCATACCGCCGTAGAGCCAGGTCAGCAGAACCTCACCCGACAGGATGCCTTCACCATCGTAGGAGGACACGCGCAGCCAAGGCGGATTGGTCTGGGTCATAGAAGCCTGAACCGTGTTGCCATAGGCCCCGATATTGATTCGGCTGCCGTTGGGGTCCGGTTCATTCTCATAGGACCAGGCGGGGGCGCCCGCATCCACCAATGGCGACAGAACCGCATCCGTGATCCAGCCGCCGGTGGTATACCGCCCCTGCGAACTCTGAGAATGAAAATCACCGGCGATCTCATCCGCGAAGAGCGGATCGGAGGACATGGTATGAAAGTCATTTAAAGTCGCTTTGCTCCAACCCGGCAGATCATTGTAAAACACATTCCCACCGATTTCAGTGACCTGTTCGCAGATCAGGGCTCCGTTCCGGCGGAAATAGCTGTTGTAATCCCCGGAAAAGTCATTCAGAGCGGAGGCCGTTGGGGAGAACCAGTAAATGCGTCCATCTGAACCGGTTGCATCCAGCACGCTATTGGTCACGCTCAGACTGCCGACAAGAACGGATACCGCCGTGGGGCTCCCCCATAGCACACTATTTTCAATTTCAATCGAACTCTGATTCAGCGCAACAGCAACACCCCCTGTGGAGGCGGAATTCTTCCAGAGGATGGATCCTGACAAAAGGAAGTCATCACTATTGAGCAGATTGAGCCCGATGGTGCGATTATTCTCAATCCGGATGTTTTCGAACTCACACCCGATGGTCCGGTACGCTTCGACGCCGACACTCGCGTTCCGGAACGTCATATCTTTCATCCGGAGGTTCTCAGCATATTGCAAAGAGAGCACAGAGGGTGCTGAGAACGACGAGGCTTGGAAGATCGTGGCGGCGGCGGGATTGGTGCTACCTTGGATGGTGACAAACAAATTACTCCAGCCCGAATCCGTCTGATCAATCTGAAGAGGATCCTCGTTAATATACGTGCCGGAGTCGACATAGACCACATCTTCCGGTGCCAGCGAATAGATATCGAGCAGAGTCTGAAGATTGGCCATCGGTGCATTGGAGCTCAAGCCGCTATTGGCATCATTGCCCGGGGCCGTACAATAGACGTCACCCGCTGTCTCGTCATCATTGACAAAGTAGCCAATCGATCCGCCGTTATCGAGGACCCATATTCCGCTCATCGCCGTAATCGATACATCTTCCACACAGGTAAGGCGCCAGCGCGCCAACGCAGAACGGCCATACGGCACACTGTACCATGGATAGGTTCCGTTGGCAGCGGGTACGCCAGATACAATGTTTGTCCAGCTGACACCATCATCCGGTGAATATTCAAGGAGAAGCGAATAGTTGGTGGCCGCGCCGATGGCCGCCCATTTCATGTCCACCCAGCCGGAAACACGGGCGCCCGTGTTGGGATAAATGATATTTCCATCTCCAGCGCTGGGGGTTTTACTCGCTTCTGCCGATCCGCCATACATTCCGATGTTGACCCGACGGCCATTGGGAGACGGTTCGGAAAGCCAATTGGTTGAATGCATATTCCCTGCATCGATCAGCGGAGAGGAGTTGGTGTCCAGGACCCATCCTGTTCCCAATTCATACCGCCCCCCCTGACTTTTAAGATGATAATCTTCATTGTCAGGATCTGCCAATTCCGGGTTCTGAGGATACGAACTCAGGTCGTTTCCAGAAGATCCGGCCCAAGCGGATACTGAGTAATACACCTGTGTGCGAGCGGAGACACCGACTCCAATCTGCATGCCGGCAACGGCGGCACCTGGAGAGCCAACGTACAGATTGTTGTTATCCGCTTGTAATCGGGTTGAACCTGCATCCGCTTGAATATAATACGCGTAGGAATCGGGAGACAATGCCCCAATGATCGAATTGGAAATGGTAGCATACCCTTGATGCAAATCCATACCGATACGATTGGACCAAATCAGGCAGGAGTCTACGTTGACCGTCCCCCGCTCTGAATCCGTGAACCGGATGCCGGCCAGTGCGTTTCCAACTAATGCGGAGTGACTAAACAAGATGTTGGAGCAGGATTGCAGGGCGGCGCCATTCTGACATGCCCTGATATTCACCCACTCCGCAGCAATAAAGAAGCTGTCGTCCGCTGCCAGGCCATTGCTGCCGCCTAACAAGTTGAGATGCTTGAACCGGATACCATAGGTTCCATCCAATTGGAATCCGGTCTGGTCTACGCTCGAGAACGCGTAAACACTCCCGCCCTCCAGCTCATTCGTGCTACCCAAAACGGTGATCTGTTGACTTGGATCCTGCGAAATATCACCGGAATCGAGATCACCGAATGTCGTGGTATCCGGCGTCTGATACCGACCTGTATCCACGTAGATAATATCCCCAGCCTCGAGATCGAAAGAATCAATGATTTCGGACACCCAGCGCTTGGGAGCGCTGGCGCTAACCCCCGTGTTGCTGGAGCTCCCAATTGCGGAGCAATAGATATCTCCCGTCAGAAATTCGTCATTCACGAAGTATGAAATCGGTCCATTATGAAGAACAAAGGGCAACTCGCTTGTAGCGGAGACACCGCTTTCGTCCTCATCAACCACACGCCAGCGGGCCAGCGGGGAGGGCGGAAGGACAGAACTGTTCCAGCTCACTCCACCCAAGGCGGCCTCCACGCCTTCGGCGACCAGAAACCAGGAATCCCCGTCATCGATGGAGATCTCCAGGCGAACGGTGTGACCTGTGGCCAACCCGGCCGGCGTCCAGCTCAACTCCACCTGACCAGAAACCACCCCTCCTCGATTGAGGGAAAACAAGTGCAATGCGGAGTTCGTGCTTGTCTTCGAAGCTTGATCCGAACCGCCATACAATCCGATGTTCACACGGTCACCATTCGGCGCGGACTCGTTGGTCCAGCTTGTCGAAGCGGGGTCGCCCGCATCAATCAAGGGGGAAGAGGCCAAATCATTCGTCCACACCCCGCTGCCCGGATCCCAGCGCCCGTTTTGGCTCTGCAGATGGAAGTCCAGATCCTCCAGATCGGCCATCAAGGGATCTCCGGAATAAGTATGCAAATCCTGCCCCGAAGCCGCCGCCCAACTCCCCACTGAACCGTAGATCACCGGCATGAGCGATATTTGGGGATTCGGTGCCCTTCTGAACACTCGCTCGCCACTCTCGAGCCAAATGGCATTATTGTCGGAAATCAACTCTCCGCTTGACGACAACTCATAGATATATTGCCCCTCCTGAACAGACAGGATATTATTTCGGAGCGTGGCGCTGTTTAGCGGGCCAATCCCGATCGCACTGCCGGATGTTTCCCATATCACATTATTTTCAATCAAGGGGAAAACCGTGTTGGTCGCCTTGGTCCAATTTTCCACCAGAACGCCCTG
Organism: uncultured Verrucomicrobiota bacterium; assembly: GCA_964526745.1. Classification (GTDB taxonomy): domain Bacteria; phylum Verrucomicrobiota; class Kiritimatiellia; order CAIQIC01; family Lenti-01; genus Lenti-01. Next base: position 14,083 of record CAZGMQ010000008.1, on the reverse strand, counting down.
TATCGAGTTGAGCACCACACTGTTGGCGACTCTCACCTCGCTACCCAGGCTCAAATGGAATGCCACATTTGCCGACCCAACGGCGATCCATTCCGCTTCGGCTCCATAGCAATCATTGAAAACAACCGCGCTCCCGATTGTGTTGGAAATCGCGATATTCCGGATTTTCACACCAACGCCATAGTCGAGCTGAATGCCAACCGCATTGAGGGAACGATCCAGAACGGTGCCGTTCAATACCGAGTTCGTACTGCCCTGATAGATGACTGGAGGAATATCCAATGATTTCGCGGTATCAGCCTGCGAAATTTTCCATGGCTGCAGTCCGCGGTACACGCCGGTGTCGATATAGACGACATCTGCACCATTTGTACTGCTGTCCAGATCATATCGTTCCAACAGCGCGTTCAGATCTGCCATCGGGAGAGAATTCGTCAATCCGCTGTTAACATTATCGCCGATAGCCGTGCAATACACATCATTTACTAGAGAGTTATCATTGATATAGAAGCTGAAGGGCTTATTCCGGACAGTGGCTCTGCCCACGCTCTGTGCCTCACTTCCATCGGTCGCCACAATCTTGAGTTGGGCTTCAACCGATTGCTCGCTGAGCGTGGAGTCCCAGCTCCACACATAATCCAGAGGAGAGAGATCCGTTGCCAGATTTGTCCAGGTCCCGCCACCATCCGGGGAGTAGTAAATTGAAAGGGTTGAGCCGTTGTTGGTCACAGCTCCACGGGCCAGCCAATGGATCAGCACATTCGTCCCGACAACCCGGCCTCCATCGTGGAAGCTGACCAGTGCGATGTTGCTATTCGTCGGCGTTTTCGAGGCCTCCTCAGTATTGCCATAGCGCCCGATATTTATCCAGCTTCCGTTAGGATCCGGCTCCACACATGAAACCGTAGGATCCCCCGCATCAATCATGGGAGAGGTGTCCTCCGGTACATCCAGTACAAAGGCCCCGATGGTCGGTTCATAGCGGCCCGCTGAACTTTTCAGATGCACGTCCCCGGCTAAAATATCAGCGAATTTCGGATCATGTGAGAGGCTCCAGTCATCCTGTCCCGAATAGGAGAACCAAGAGCCCACAGACTCATATTCCAGACCAAAGTCCGTTTCATAGGATAAGGCGGCTAACGCCCCATTCACCAGAAACAGATTGTTATAATTGGCATAGATGGTTCCCCTTTCTTCATAGACCGGGATCCGGGTGCCATACGCCCCCATAATACAATTACTCACGGTGATGAACGCGGCCTCTCTATCCGGATGCGTTGCCGTGGCCAGCTGGTTCCGAATCAGGATCTGAGCCACCCCATTTGACCAAAGTGTACCTGATTCAAGTCGAGTATTATAGGAAGCCTGGCTGGCCACGCCATTGGTCGCGGCATGCTGGGCCGAGAAGTTTTCTAAAAACACATTGGAACTGGTCATGATACTAAACGCTGTTCCGCCTCCGGATACATCCATTTTGCTTATGATAATATCTTCGGACCAACTGACACTAACCACATCCCGCATGGGCTGGGTCGTAAACCGAAAGTTGGATAGATTGATTCCGCTTGCATTATTGATCGAGATACCCGCCCCTATCAGAGCGGTGCCCGGATAGTTGGTGCTGCCTTGAATTCGAATCGGGTCGGCAACTGTTCCACGGTCTGCGTACCCGATCTCAATGGACTCTGACTCAGAGTAATCACCCGTGTCGATATACACGATATCACCGGCCTCCAAATCATAGCGCCCCATCACATCGGCCAATGAGGGGAGCGGAGAATCCGGGGCCAGACCGCTGTTATCCGTTGCCCCGACCGCCGTGGTATAGACGTCATTGGACAAGGAGGCATCATTCACATAGTAGAAGAGATTAGTATTGTGAATCAGGAAGTCCCGTTCCGACTCGGCCGCCCAGGAGGATTGGCTCTGACTTTCCACGCGCCAGCGGGCGGTCGGCACACTGGGGTTGGTCGTTGAGTTCCAGAGATATTCCCTATCTGAAGCTAACGCAGTACCAATAATCTGGAAGCTCGCCCCGCTGTTAGTCGACAACCTGATATTCACCTGTTGGCCTAGATTCGTCACCCCGCCACGAACCAGCCATTTCAGCAGTTGATCCCCCTGCACCATGCCGCCATGATTCAGCGTCAATAGTGAAAAGGTTCCGTTTGTGATGGTCCGACTGGCCTCCGGAGTGTTGCCATACACGCCGATATTCGCCCGGCTGCCATTCGGTTCGGTTTCCTCATCCCATGGGATCAACGGGTCCGCGGCATCCAGCAACGGCGAAGAAACCGAATCCAGGACAAAATCATCCAACGCCACGGAGTATCGCCCGCCCGCGCTCTTGGGATGCAGGTCGCCTTCAGCCAAATCGGCAAACCGCGGGTCGGCTGCCATGGAATTACTGTCGGCGCGGCTCCATTCCTGCCATTCCGAAAGGTTGACGGAGCTTCTGGAAGCGATGCCCCATGCCGGTGAGGTGGAAACGTAGGCGGCAAATCCTGAGTTCGTATAGGGCAGATAGTAGCAGTTGAAATCCCCGTGAACGATATTTGTGGCCACCTGGTAAATCAGATGTTTGGGGCTGTTGGCCACCAACACACTGTTGCTCACATAGATCCGCCCCGACAAAGCCCCTATGAGAGATCCTGTTCCCAAAGGAATCCCATTGCTCGTGGCGGGAACTGGAGAAATGACGCCGCCTTCCCAGTAATTAGTCGCCACGGCGATTAAAGGATTAGAGGGCTTAATCATACAGAGACCGGTTTGGAAGAAGTTGAGTGCCGCACATTGAATGAAGCGATTCTGATCCGATTGGATATCGAGAATAAAACCACTCCCCCTTGCCCATTCAGAGCGGACCCGCAAGAACCGGTTCGAACTGGACTGTGTAAGCCGCAAGCCCTCGCTGGTGCCGCCGAGGAGTTGGAGATCGCGCAATTCCAGATTCCGGGTCTCTTGAATTTCCATGACCTGGGTCCCCGAATTGGTGAGCACCGTCCCGCCAGCGGCATAGTTGGTGCTGCCCTGGATGATGAGATAGTTGGTGGGCGATTCCGTTGAGACCTGGATCACCAGCGGCGTGCTTCGAGGGTAGATTCCTGTATCCACATACACGGTATCCCCCTGCTCGATTTGGTATTGTCCTAAAAGGGTCGCCAGCGAAAGCTTGGGGAATTCTGGCTCCAAACCTGTATTGGAGGTACTTCCCGGGGCGGTGCAGTACACATCGCCAGTGGTGCTACTGTCATTGATATAATAGGCCAGCGGATCATTCTTGATGGCAAACAATACATTGGTATCCGTTTGGCCGAAAATCGGCGGCTCATTGGTTGTCGATACCCGCCATACCCCCATCGCGGTACTCGGGAAATTGGTGGTACTGAAGGTCAGCCCTGAACTGCCGACATTGGCAAATCTCTGGGTGGCGATGTAGGCCCAGGTGAACCCGCCGTCCGTGGATAACTCCACATTGACATATTCCTCCTGCGGAATGCCGTTCCAAGACCAAAAGAAAGTGGCTTCACCCCGGATCGTCCCGCCATCGGACATAGTCAGAGGAACCAACGCGCCAATCCCCGAACTCTTGCTGGCCACCTCCGTATTACCGTAGAGCCCGACATTGATCCGGCTGCCGTTTGGAGCCGGTTCATTTGAATAAGCCGAAGTATCGCCTAGATCAATCAAGTGGGAAGTGGTCGTGTCATTGGTGATGAAAACACCCGTCAGCGGGTCAAAACGTCCGTATTCGCTCTTCAAGTGGAAATCGAGGGTGTCCTCGTCTGCAAAGTCAGGGGCGTAGCCAAAACTGCTCATGTCATTCGACCGCCCGGAACTGACCTGCCAATCAATCAGGAACCGATCCGGGGCGCGGATATCCCCACCCGCCACATTCGCGTTGTTTTCGACCCGGATGTTATTGAAATCCGAGTCCAGCGAAGAACCGTTCCCAGACCAGTAGTAGATATAGTGCTGGCTCCCGGACGCCTCCATGATGCTGTTTTTCACGTCAACTGTGCCGCCGCTCAGGACAATATTCGCGAGAGAATTATCCCGGATCAGACTGCTGCGGACGGTCACCACTGATCCGGTCTCGACCAGAAGACCTGAGAATAAACTCTGCTCCAGAATCATCCCGCGCAGGGCCATCCAGGTATTCGCTCCAGAATAGACCGCATTCGAGACACAATAACTGACGTGCACCTGATTCATGGCCACAAAATCAGTGTTCTCCGCATAGAGGCCGGTCCAGGCGTTGGAAATCGTTAAGGAATTGATCTCCACGCCCCCGGCATAGGCACACTGGATCCCATAGGATCTGGATGCACGGGTGGATTTGACCAGAATGGTATCCCCGTTATTGCCCGTTATCCGGACCGGATCATTGCTGGTTCCAGAGTTCTTCAGTCCGATCAGAATCGGCTCTGACTCCGAAAATGTTCCCGTATCCACCCAGATCTGATCACCTGCCGCCAGGTCAAAGCGGTCAAAAATGGTCTGGAGGGAATCCAGAGGCTCGCTTGAGGTCGCCATCCAATTGTTGGCTTCACCCGGACCGGAGGTAAACGCGGTTTCATTCGTATCTGAATCATTCACATAAAGAAGTAAGGGATTGTTGCGAATCGCAAAGAATGTGGAGGATTCAGCGACTACATTGGTCCGTTCCAGACAGGAGACACGCCACACCGCCGCGGGGGTGTCAGGCAGGCCGGAGACCGTCCAGCTGGTCATTCCATTGGTGGCCGGAATCCCCGAGGTCACAGACACACTCCATGTGATCCCTCCATCCGTGGAGACTTCAACGCTGACCGTCTCATTGGAAAATTCGCCGCCCGCGATCCAGAACAGCTGGACCGCCCCGTCCTCCACCGCACCGGCATCACCGAAAGACACCGCCTTCAGCCAAGGCGTCGCCAGCGCGATACTCGCCTCCGCGGTACCGCCAAAACGACCGATGTTGACTCGGTCGCCATTGGGCTCCGGTTCTGAGGACGGATCCGATGCCGGGTTGCCGGCATCCAGCAAAGGTGAAGATAGCGCATCTGATGTTTTCTGCCCGCTGGGCAAAAAGCGGCCCAGCGTCTGCGCGGTCTTCAGATGGTAATCATACTGATCGGGATCGGCCATTTGCGGATCCCCCGGAAGACTGTGGAGATCCTGATCGCCGGACAGGACATTCCACGCGGCCAGATCATCCGCATACAGGCTGCCAGCCCGGTACAAGCCCACTCTCGTATTCAATCCGACATAGTAACTGTTGTAGTCCGATGAAAGCCCCGTCCAAGAGGCCGTGGAGAACAGGTTGGCGCCGGGATTGGTTGACGCGAGAATACTGTTCTCCAGCAAGAGACCCACCTGACTCCCCACATACACCGCATTTTCCTGATTCTGCCAGAACACACACTGCCGAATCGCGATATTGGTGGCCTGTTGGAGACCGACTCCTACATCACCACCGTTGGCGACGCATTCCCGCAGCTCAACGTTGTCAGTATTGGCTTGCAGGTCGAAGGCGCGAGTCTGTCCACCCCGCACCTCAATTCGTTCCAGGGTGATGTTCTTCGAATCCGAAATGGAGATACCGCGAACCATGTTGGTCAGGATCATGTCACGCATAATGATATTGGACGCCCCCGCCTGGAACAAGAATCCCACATTCAAGGGGATGGATCGACGGCCAAACACACTGCCGCCACCGACCGTGTTGGTGCTTCCGAGAATCAGAATCGGTGAAGCCTCCGTAGCGGAATCCTGGGTGGTTAGCACCACCGTATTGGTGGCGGGATAGGTCCCCGTGTCCACATACACCCGGTCTCCCGCTCCGAGCTGATAGGTGGTCAGCAGGTTGGCAAGATTGGCCATCGGCGAACTGACGCTGACCCCTAGATTGTCATCACTGCCGATTTTCGTGCAATAGACATCTCCCAGCGTGGACCCGTCGTTCACATAGAAAGAAAACGTGCCGTTTTTGTAGATAAAATTGGTGGGGTTCTGGCTCTCCACAACCGGGCTGGAGTCTTCCAGTTCGACCTTCAACATGGCATAGAGCGTGGACGGGTCGTTGGTGGAGGTGTTCTGATAAAAATAGGTCCCGTTGGTAGCCGTCACGTTTGTGGCCAGGGATTCCCAGCTTCCCCCGTTGTCGCGGGACAGCCAGATCGTGACCTCACTTCCGGGATCGAAGGCCCCGCCCGTCCAGCGCAGCCAGGCACCGACCTGCGCATCCAGCGTCCCGCCATCCATGAAGCTCAGGATCTGCAGCCACGCATTCGTACGGGATTTGCTGGCTTGATCGGTCCCACCGAATCGGCCGGCATTCACCCTGCCCCCGTTGGGGGGGGGCTCATTGGTGTAGGACGGGGCACCGGGATTGCCCAGGTCAATGGCGGGGGAATGAACCACGTCATTTGTCTCATACTTGCCAGAGGAGGGGATATAGCGTCCCATCAAACTCTGGAGATGATAATCGCCCCCGACCGCATCGGCAAACAGAGGGTCAGCGAACAAGCTCCGCTCCCAGCCCCGCCCTGCCTCCTGCAAATCCGAGAATGTGGAATAGGTCAGGCCGACAGCCACATCCCAGAGCACATTGTTGTCGCCGGGGACCACCTGGTTTCCGAACAAAGTCGTCCCATTGCCCAAGATACTGTTCGATACCGACAACGAGTTAGAGGTCGCATAGATAATTGTTGGGCTACCCCATAGCACCCCTTCACGCCATTGATTGAAGTCATTACCGGTACTGGAAAGAGCTCTTAATGTATTATATACTGCCATGCAGTTTTCGAATACGTGGGCTGATCCAGAGATACTGAATCCGTAAGTATTGCCAAATGATTTCACGTTTCTCACCGTAATATCGGAATCGCTAACGGTCAGCCCGCTGTACCCACCGGTCAATTGCAGATTTTCAAGCTGTAGATCGCTGGCTCCAGACAAATCCATTACATTTGCCGATGTATTTCCTCGGTTGAAAAGCGACCCCGCCGGGCTACCAATAATCCGGACGGGATTCCCGAAACTTCCCGAATCAAAGAGGCCGACGCTGGTCGTCAGGTTCGTGGTATAGTCCCCTGTATCCACGTAGATGGTGTCCCCACCCTTCAGCGAATACGCATCCAACAGGCCCTGAAGGCTTCGCTTGGGGGTACCCGGTTCGACACCGAGGTTGACCGCGGAGCCAACCGCCGAGCAGTAGACATCGTCGGCGGTGCTGTCGTCGTTGACATAGAAACTGAAAACGGTGTTGGTAGAGGAACGTACGCTGAAGGGTTTGGCATTGGTCGAAGCGCATGCGGCATTGGTCGTGCTCACCACGCGCCACAGCACCGCCGGATGAGATACCGCCGGAACCCAAGTATAGGTCTCGTTGGTGGCAGCCACTCCCGTGGCGATATTGCTCCAGGAACTCCCGCTGTTCGTGCTCAATTGCAGGGAAACGGTCGCCCCCACCCCCAGATTTCCAGCCACCCATTCCAACCGCCCCGTTTGAATCAAGTTGCCGCCGTCGTTGAACGACATGGCAAACAGCCAGTCGTCTTCCCGGCTCTTGCTCGCTTCAGCCGTCCCGCCATAGATGCCGATATTCAACCGGTTGCCATTCGGTTCGGGCTCGTTGGTGTAGGCCATGCTCGAAACCGCCCCGAAATCGATGGCCGGGCTGTACCCCACAGCAGCATTGGTCACCCATACCCCGTTGGAGACAAAGCCCGAACCACTCAGCAGATGGAAGTCCAGTGCTTCTGCATTCAGGAACATCGGGGCCGCCACGGCATTGCGGGACCAACCGGGCCAAATCCTTTCTGCATCTGCCAATGTGTCTACATCATCTGCAATGCTTTGAGTGTAATCTAGGAGGCAGTCCTTCAATAAATCAGGGTAAAATTGGGAACTTATAAGAATACTATTGCCGCTGATAATACAGCTTTGGATGTTGGGGATAACGTTGGGGTACATACGCAGAACGGGGCCGCTATATGTGGAGGTCATTATCGATCGCTCGAAGACATTGCCTCTCCCAATGCTATCGCCGGTCCGGAGGGCTGAAGCCCCCCCTGCAATCACGCAATGGCGAAAAGTGTTACTTGAAGATGCCAAAAAATTAATGCCATAGCTGCTGTTGGAAATCGCTGTAAACCGCTCAAACAGGTTGTTATTGGCTCCCGACGCCCGTAATCCTTCAACACCACCCACCGCCCGGAAGTCCTGGAGATTTATGTAGCTACTCTCAACTGTTAAGAGGATCCCCGCTCCTGTAAATACTGTTCCATTTGTGCTGCCTCGAAATATAACCATGTTGCCGCTGGCCCCCACCACGGTATTGCTGATCGTGGCCGGCGCATAGGTGCCGGTATCGATATACACTACATCCCCTGGATTCAACGTCGTGGTACCGATCAGGTTGCCGATGGTTCGCTTCGGCTCGTTGGTAGAGGTGCCGTCAAAGGCATCGTTCCCAAGTGACGAGGTATAGACATCTTTCGTGGAGGAGTTGTCATTGATGTAATAGTTCGCAGCTGGAGCACTCAATACCCCTCCAAGCAAACCACACACCGCCAGCCACTGAATCCAAATTCGCGATTTCATATCTGCCTATCCCTCGATTCGAAAGTTCGCCGAAGAATGTATTTTCCCGGCAACTCCCTAATTGAATATAATATACATATACCTATTTTGACAAGTAATTCCCCCCTTTTTTTGAACCATTTATTCCACCCTAACTCCTTATTGAATCAGGGGATTGGCGGGGAAAACGGCTAGGGTTTTCCCCGGGAATCGAAGCGACCGGAGCAAACCTCTGCTGCGGCAAGTATTAAAGATATATTAATCCCAAAACCCGCACCTAACACACCCAGCCAGCGTGAAGAGGACTTCCGCCCCATAAATCAGACAATGAAGGATCCAAATGCATCCAAAAAAGAAGCCATTAAAAGATATTTCTACCCCGCAGCTCCTCCTCAGGAGATAGGTGACATAAGTGCCGGAAATTATGCATATATATGGGGTTAATATTCGAAAAACATATGAGAAATCCACTGGAATCAGATAAGGTTCTCCAAAAGAAATAATATTTTAGGTTCTATGCCGACGCCTTGCCATATTTCAGCCAAAGTTCTTTGTTTTCTAGTATTTTCATGAGCGAACTGAGCGGTGGGGAGAGTAAAGGCGCGTGCATTTGGCTCCCTTTACACTGGCCGCCCCATGCCCGCGACAAAATCAAGATCGGGACAAGGTAGGCTGCATAGGCATACCCAAGCACGTAATCGAAATACCAACACCCGATGCGTGGCTTCTATCTACATGAATTGCCGGGTCGAATCAATCCGGGGATCGAAATCACTACTTTGGCCGGTGTGCGCATGGCAAGGGCCCCAGGCTTCAAGCATGAATACCAGATGCAGGCTAGAACAGCGGGCCTTCAAGGTAATCCAAATAATCCATAGCAAGTTTTATGCTTCGAGCGATACTTTTCCATCCGCCGTCACGCAATCAAGCCATTACGAAGTCCGCCTTCAGCCCTCAGCCCGACACCATGATCAACAACCCCACCACGATAGTCCCAACCCCCACGATTTTGGGCCAGTCGATCCGTTCGCCCAGCAGCCATCGCGACAGGAACAAAACGATCACGAAATTCAAGGAGGTCATCGCGTAGAGGATCGAAAAGTCAATCACCTGTGCCGCCAGCGAGGTCAGGACCGGGCCGCAGACAAACAGGAATCCGCCGATCAGAAAGATGGGGTGCAGAAACTTTCGAACAAGGGATAGTTCCTTCACTGCCACCACCTTGAAGCAGATCTGGCCGAACGACGTCAATACCGCCACCAGCAACAGCAGTCCGAAACCAAGCGCCAGGGTCATGCCGCCGTCCCGTTCCGATCGGGCTCGTGCCGATGCGACGACTGCGACAGCATCGCCATGCCGAACACCACTACCAGTGCCCCCATCAGCCGCTGCCATTCGAACGGCTCGTTGAACACGGCCATTCCCACGAACAGCGACAGCACGTAGTTGATTCCCAGAAACGGGTACACATACGAGAGCTGATAGTGCCGCCCCAAATGCAGCCAGACCAGAGTACGCGCAAAATAGAAACCCGAAACCACGCCAATGAGCAGCACCAGCAGATGGGGACGGTTATAAAATTCTGGAGAGGTCTTGATCAGGATACCTGAGCACATATTGAGCGCCAATAACGCCAGAATATTTACCGCTAAGGGACGAGTGCTTCGGATCTTTCTGCCCATCGGATTTCCTATTCGTTCCCGGCAGGGCTGTCCCCCGGCGGGACGAGCCCGGCCCGGGCCCGGATCCGATAGCGTTCCGGGCCCGTGAGTTCCGTGATGATCCTCGCCACGTATTCGCCCAGAACCCCGATCCCCGTCAGCATCATTCCCCCGAAAAATGAAATCAGCAGGACCTGGGACATGAACCCCGCCACTCCGATCCCTCCCGCCAGCCAGCGAAAGAAAAAGAACAGCCCAATCAACAAACTGACCGCCGCGCTGAAAAATCCCACCGCGCTGAAGAAACGCAATGGAGCCGTGCTGGCATTGACCACGCTGTCCACCGTCGTGTGCAGCAACCGCCACAGGCCGTATCCGCTCCGCCCGTGTGGCCGGGGTTCGTGGCACACCGGCACATTCTTGACCTTGCGCGTCAAGGACAGGATCAACGGACCCATCTGGGGACGGGCCGTCCGGAACGATAGGATGGCCTCCGCAAGCTCCCGCCTCATGATCCGGAAACTGGAGTTCTGAATGCCCGGTGGTTTGCCGTAGATGCGATTCAGCAGGCCCTGGATCATCCGGCTGCCCAGGCTGCGCACCCACCCCCGCTGGCCCGACTCATAACAGCCCATCACGCAGAGGGTTTCTTCATCCTGGCGGATGGCATGGAGCAACTTGGGAATCTCTTCGGGGGGGTCTTGCAAGTCGTCGTCCATGCAAAGGATATATCGCCCCCGGGCCTGCTCCAAGCCGCACAGCGTCGTCCGGAACTGCCCCACGTTGTAGAGCAAGGTGCATCCCCGCACCCAGTCATGGCATTGCGCATTGCGCTGGATGGCCTGCCACGTGGACAGGTCCGACGAACAATCATCCACGAGCACCAGTTCGTACTTTCCCGGCGCCTCCGTTTCCATAACCGCCCCAATTCGCCGAACCACCTCGTCCAGCCAGTCGCCGCTCCGATACACCGGGATCACAATTGAATATTCAATACGGTCATTTTCCATGGGAGAAATCCTCGAGTTGAATGGACTTGGCGATAGCCATCAGGCCTTGAAGCGTCCTGGCATCGGGGGGTTCGCTCAATATCGCATAGCTCTTCCTGATATCTTCGTCCGGCCAGTTCCACCACCGGAGCTGCTGCAGCATGTCCACGATCTCCGGCTTGAACCGGTGGCGGATCACGCGCGCCGGCGCACCCGCCACCACCGCGTAGGGCGGAACGTCACGAGTCACCACCGCATTCGCTCCCACCACCGCCCCATCCCCCACGGTCACGCCCCGGCACACCACGGCATTCGCCGCGATCCAGACGTCATGACCGATCGCCAATCGCTCTGCGAACCGGTCATAGGCCGGTTCCGGTATGGGTCGCAGACCGTCGCGGTCGTTGTACAGAAAGGAATGCTGCGCCACCCGCCGGTAGTCGTGGTCGGCCCCCCCGATCGACACCCCCCACGAAATTGAACAGAACCGGCCGATGTCGGCCACCATCGCCACTGTGCTCATTCCTGTGTAGCTGAACCGCCCCACCCGGCAGCGATAGAGGTGGTTGTTCCGGTCGATTCGAACCGCTTCTTCCAACTCCGACTCATCCACGCGGGAGAAGTTCCCCACGACGCACCGTTCAGCCACCTGGCTCCCCCGGATCCGGGCGCCGGTGTACACCTGCACGCCTTCGGCCACATGGCTCTCAATGATCATGGAATCCAAAATATGCCTCCTGTTCGGGGGAATGCAAGTCTGCATCGATGTCTTCCAACGCGCCCCGCAGGGTGTAGGCCGGCGCCCACCCAAAGGTGGAACGGAACCGGCTGCTGTCCATCAGGCTGAACTCCTCAATCTCCCGGGAAGGTTCAGCCATATGCACCGGCTGCGAAATGCCAAAAGCCTGGTGGACTCCCTTGGCCAGATCCAAAATCGAACAACTCCAGCCCGATCCGACGTTGAAAATCCCTGCGGTTTCCGGTTGCCTCACCGCCGCCAGCAGGGCATCCGCAACGTCTTTGACATAGATGTACTCCCGCTGGATTCGCCCCCGCACGGTCACCTGCAACGGTTCTCGCCGATGACCCTGTTTCAGGAACACCGATACCACCGAATTCTCCCACTCCCCCAGACCCAGCACCTGGGCCAGCCGCAGCACCTTGATCCCCATTCCCGCTGTGCGGTTGACATAGTCCGCAGCCAGCTCGCTTTGCGCCTTGGCCAACGCATATTCGCTCATGGGCGTCACCGGCTCCATCTCCACCCACGGCATGCGGGGATTCCGACCATAAACTCCACGGGTGGACGCAAAGACAACGTTGCCGATTCCGATGTTCCGACAGGCTAAAAACAGAGCGCAATCATTAATGCAGTTCTCTTTGGGCCTGAATGCCCGGATCGGTCTGCCCGCGCCCAGATGGACCACTGAATCGCATCCCGTCAGCACCTGTGCCAGGCTTTCTGGCCCGTAGTCCGAGATGCGCACCTCGAAGGTCCGTCCGGACAGAGACAGTCCTTCCCTCATCTGCGATCTCGACAGCACCACGGCCTCTATGTCGGCCGGCAACCGCCGCAGGAACCACCTGCCGACAAAGCCCGTTCCGCCGGTCACCGCCAGTTTCATGGCGTCCCTTTGATGATTTGATAGCCGCACTTTTCCATATAGCCGTTCATCTTCCCAATGATGTCGCCGTCCGCGCTGAAAAACTCGTGATAGACGCTGTCGGCATGAACCGGGTGGGCACTCCGATGAAATACAGTATCAGGCGGTTGGCAGAAAAAGTCCAAATGCCACTCTCCCTCGATGTCCCGGGCCTGAGGAATGCCCGCCCGGCCTCGATTTTCCAGTGCTTCCAGACTCAGTTCCAGCAGATCCACGCCTGTGGCTAGCAAGATCATCCTCCACAGGTGGCACCCGTCCAGCCGGGGCGTCACCTCGATCAGCTTTGGGGTTCCCTGATCGACCATAATCTGAAAATAGGCCGGCCCATTGCGAATGCCCAGCCGCTCCACCACGCTCTCAACCAGCCGACGAATCTCAGATTGGATGTCCGGTCCTGCCGTCCGCGAAGGAACGTGGTGGCCACGAACCAGGCCCCCGGGCAAATTGGGCCAGGTGAGTCGGTCCGAAATCAATGAAAACACCACCTGCCCGTCGGAAACAAAAGTATTCACGGAGATCTCCGGCCCGGCCAGAAGCTCTTCCACAATCGCCACCCCCGCCCGTGAAAATCCAAGTGCAATGGGCAAATGGGCCTTGTACTCCTTCAACGAACCCACCGCCCGCACTCCACGCTGCCCCTGGCTGTCCGCAGGCTTCACCATCACCGGAAAAGGCAGGTCCAAAGGCTCGTCGACCGATGTCACCTGCTGGTGGCGGATATGGAATGGCGTACCGCTCAACAGCTGTCGGAAACGGTGCTTGGCATTGCAGTCGATGGCAGCAGAGGAAGAAACCAGGAAGGGAAGCCCCAACTGCTCGCTCACCCAACTGGCCGTGGGCATGGCCACGTCGGACCCGATGGAGTAGACGCAATCCATCGCCTGCTCCCGGCAATACACCAGCACGTCCTCTTTGCGGGTAATGTCGATTTGTGCAAAGACATCAGCCAGCGGCAGCCCTGGACCCTCCCGAATGTAGCTACAGGCATGAACCTCATAGCGCCCTTGCAAAGCCCGGATCAGATCCACCTGAGCATTGCCGACACCGAGAACAAGAAATCGCTTCATTCATCCATCCTTTGATCCGACTGTCAGAATAGACTATTCCCGCTGCCGTGTCAAGGGCTCAGCATTATGAGGGAGTCAACGCGCATTGCCTCAAAATAGATGACACCGAAGGCCGAGGGTGGTGAGGGAGAGAA
>CAZGMQ010000007.1:0-69721 GCA_964526745.1 uncultured Verrucomicrobiota bacterium | reverse complement strand
TCTCCCTCACCACCCTCGGCCTTCGGTGTCATCTATTTTGAGGCAATGCGCACCATAGTGGCAAAGCCCCTTGGGATTGCACGGAAAGGCGGGGTGATGGTAAAAGGGGGGACTTGAATGGCCCGGAACCGGGCCGGAAGGCAGTACAATCGATGGCTATGCAATATTCAGAAAATGCGGACCGCATGGATGTCCGCTATGTGGCCGGACTGGCGCGGATGGCGCTGTCCGATGAGGAAACCGCCCAGCTGCAGTCGCAGCTGGACGATATTCTCGCATTTGTGGGCGAACTGAAGTCCCTGGATGTCGAAGGCGTTGAGGCAACGGATGGGGCGAGCGGCAATCTGGTCGCCTGGCGCGAAGATGAGCCGAAACCCGGTCTGTCGCGTGAAGCGGCGTTGTCCAATGCCCCCTTGGCCCGTAATCAGCAATTTGTGGTCCCGAAGGTGATCGAATGAGCAAGGAACTGATTGAATTGGGTGTGGGCGAAGCGGCAGATGCCCTCGCGAACAAAACCGTCACCTCGGAAGAGCTGGTCAAAGCCCTGCTGGATCGTTCGGACGCACTGGAGCCTTCGCTGAATGCGCTGACCTGGCGCGATGCCGAAGCCGCGCTGACTGAAGCGCGCGCCGCCGATGCCGCCCGCGCCGCAGGCGATACGCGTCCCTTACTGGGCGTGCCCATCGCCATCAAAGACCTGCTGAATGTGAAGGGTCAGCCCTGCACCGCCGGGTCCAATATCCTGAAGGGATATGTCGCGCCGTATGACGCGACCGTCATCGAACGACTTCGCGAAGCGGGCTGCGTGTTTGTCTCGCGCACCAATACCGATGAATTTGCGATGGGCGGAAGCACCGAAACCAGCGCCTATGGCACGACCCACAACCCCTGGGACACCGACCGGGTCCCCGGCGGCTCGAGCGGCGGGTCCGCCGCGGCCGTGGCCGCCTGTCTGGCGCCCGCGGCTCTGGCCTCGGACACCGGCGGCAGCATCCGCCAACCCGCGGCCTTCTGCGGCGTGACGGGCCTGAAGCCCAGCTACGGCCGCGTGTCGCGATATGGCTGCACCGCCTTTGCTTCGTCGCTCGACCAGGTAGGGCCCATGGCCCGCACCGTCGAGGATGTCACACAGGTTTATCAGGTGATTGCCGGGCTGGATGCCCACGACTCGACGACGGTCGACCAGCCGGTTGGCGACTGCCTTGAAGAGGTTCGCAACGCGAAAGACCTGAAGGGTCTTCGCCTGGGTCTGCCCAAGCAGTATTTTGTGGAGGGCCTCGACCCCGAAGTCGAGAAATTGACCCGTGCCGCGGTCGAGCAGTGCCGTGAACTCGGTGCGGAGATTGTCGAAGTGGATCTGCCGCACACGCAGTACGGCATTGCCTGCTACTACATTCTCGCGCCGGCCGAAGCCTCCGCGAATCTCGCGCGCTATGACGGCGTTCGCTACGGGTTCCGCGGGGAAGCCGATGAATTGCAGGGGATGTATGAATCCACCCGTTCGCAGGGATTTGGTGCGGAAGTGAAGCGACGCGTCATTCTGGGCACCTATGTGCTGAGCAGTGGTTTTCATGATGCCTATTATCTGCGCGCGCAGAAAGTGCGCACCCTCATCCGTCGCGATTTCGAAAAGGCCTTCGCTGATTGCGATGCCATTCTCGGTCCAGTGACACCCACTGCGGCTTTCCGTATCGGTGAAAAGAGTGCCAATCCCCTTCAGATGTATCTGGGCGATATCTTCACCGTGAATGTGAATTTGGCTGGCATCTGCGGTCTGACCGTTCCCTGCGGCTTCACAGAATCCGGCCTGCCGACCGGCCTGCACATCATTGGCCCGGCCTTTGAAGAAGCTCGCATCCTGACCATCGGCGCGGCCTATCAACATGCCACTGACTGGCACACGAGACGACCGAAGATTTAACAGCCCATAACACAAATGTCGCAAGAGACGCAAAAGAGCGCAAAGAAAAATCATGGTAGTGGCGAACGAAAATGAAAACGGTAAAGAAGTGGTGGATGCTGCTATTGCTATTCATGGCCGCGCCCAGCGGGCGCAGCTACAACCGGATTTTTTATCTGTAGCTGCGCCCGCTGGGCGCGGCAGCCAGTCGGCGTTCTTTGCGAGAGAAAATTTTGAGGAATAGAATATGAGTAAGTTGATCCCATCCGTTGGACTGGAAGTGCATGTGCAGCTGAAGACGCGCACGAAGATGTTCTGTGCTTGCCCGGTACATACCGACGGCGAACCGAACACCGCGGTCTGTCCCGTTTGTTTGGGTCTGCCCGGCGCGCTGCCAGTCATTAACAAAGAGGCGATGCGCAAGACGGCGATGACCGGTCTGATGATCGGCTCGGAGATCGCGCTGCGAAGCACGTTCGACCGGAAGAACTATTTCTATCCGGACATGGCCAAAAACTATCAGATCACCCAGCAGGCATCGCCCATCTGCATTGGCGGGGCCGTGGAGATCGAAGTGGACGGAAAGAAAAAGATTATCCGCGTGAACCATATCCATCAGGAAGAGGATGTGGCCAAGAGCACCCACATGGCGAATTCGACAGAGATCGATTACAGCCGCGCGGGCACGCCGCTGATGGAGCTGGTGACCGAGCCGGACATGGCGAGCGCCGATGAGGCCATCGCGTTCCTGACCGCGCTGAAAGAAATCCTGATTTACGGCGGCATCAGCGACTGCAACCTCGAGATGGGGAACATGCGCTGCGATGTGAATTCCTCGGTTCGCCCCGAAGGCACCGAAAAGCTCGGTATTAAAACCGAACTGAAGAACATGAATACCTTCAAGGGGATCCATCGCGCGCTGACCTATGAAATTGGCCGCCACATCGAAATGGTGACCACCGGTGGGACCCTCGTGCAGGAAACGCGCCGCTGGGATGACGATGCCGGCATCACGCTCTCCATGCGCTCGAAGGAATACGCGCATGATTACCGTTATTTTCCGGAGCCGGACCTGCCACCCGTGATTCTGGATGCCGACACCGTGGAAAGCTGGCGCGCGGAACTGCCCGAACTGCCGGCAGCCAAGCGGGTCCGGTTTATCGCGGACTATGGTCTGCCCGAATACGATGCCGGTGTGCTGACGGCCGATCAGGATATTGCCATCTACTTTGAAGCGGTTGCCAAACTCTCCAAAAATCACAAAGCTGTTTCCAATTGGGTGATGGGCGAACTGCTCCGCACACTGGGCGAAAAGGACCAGACCATCGCCGATGCGAAGATCACACCCGAAGCGCTGGCGGCCCTGATTGCGCTTGTGGATGCCAAAACCATCAACAGCTCCGCAGCCAAGGAAGTTTTCCAGGTTCTCTTCGAGAAGGGCGGCGATCCCGAAGCCATTGTGAAGGACAAGGGGCTTGCCCAGGTCAGCGACACCGGCGCCATCGACGAATTCGCCGCGCAGGCGATTGCCGCGAACGAGAAGGTCGCGGAAGAATTCCGCGGCGGCAAAGAAGCGGCGCTGCAGTTCCTGGTGGGCCAGGTCATGAAGCTCTCGCGTGGCAAAGCCAATCCACAGCTCGCGGCCGAAGCCCTCAAGCGCCTGCTGCAGGGATAGCGCCGCCCAGCGGCGGCATCAAAAGTTTCCACACTATGGAAACATTTTTTCCATAGTGTGGAAAAATCGCAAAACTTTTTTCCATACCATGGAAAACTTCAGGTGCGGGCCTTATGCCGCAACCCAGAGGACTTAGCCTGCGCGGGATTCGCCTTTCCAGTGGATCAGTTCGAGGCGGCCATCGAAGTGTTCGACCAGCGCGGTGCAGGAATGGACCCAGTCGCCGGTGTTGCAGTAGAGCTGTCCGTTGACTTTCCGGATTTCGGCCTTGTGCGTATGGCCGCAGATGACGCCATCTGTTCCTTTGCGGCGGGCGGCGTGCAGCAGGGCTTCCACAAAAGGAGCGCTGGTTGGGTTGCGGGTCTCGGTGTCGCTCTGGATATGGGCGGAGAGTGACCATTCCGCAAATCCGAGTTTGCGGCGGATGCGGTTCAGAAAGCGTCCAGCCGGGAGCAGGCGGTCCTGATGCTTCTTTCCGAAAAACGACAGCCAGGGCGCATATTGTACGACGCTGTCAAACTGGTCGCCATGGACGACCCAAAGCAGCCGCTGATCCGCGGTTTCGTGCATGGTTTCAGGCAGGACCAGAATGACGCCGAAGGAGTGCCGGGAAAATCCCAGTAGAAAGCGGTCATGATTCCCGGGGATGAAGACCACCCGGGCTCCCTTCCGGGCCTTGCGCAGCATTTTCTGCACGACATCATTGTGCAGCTGCGGCCAGTTCAGGGTTTGGTCCAGGCTTTTCCCGTCGAGGATGTCGCCAACGAGATACCACTGTTCCGCGTCATGGTGTTTCAGAAAATCCAGCAGGGATTCCGCCGCGCAGGACCGCTGCCCGAGATGGATGTCGGAAAGCCAGATGGCGCGGTAGCGCTGTGCCGCAGCGGGTTGTGAGTCTTCCGGTTGCGGGATTGGCATATCTGCCGGTGCTGTTGAGATATCTTTCATATTGGGACCCACTGTCCCCTGCCTCTGTGAGCAGAGGATGAGCACCCGGTGAGAAGCGTGCTTGATGTGCGGGGCAAGAGGGACGTTTCTTCACGGCGCTCCTCACCATATTCTCACAAAGAGGGGCTTCCGCTTTGGCGGGATATAAGGAAGACTGGATGGTGAAGGACCTTGATTGAAAACAGCCCATTTGGGAGGAACCATGAAAAAAAATAAAGAGAAGCAGGCGCAGGCGAAGTGGATCGCGACCTTGGAAGCGGCCGAGAAGGCGATGGCTCCGGCGAAGGAAATGGCGGTGAAAGCCAAGTCGCTAGCCAAGCTCGCTCGAAAGAAGGTTAAAGCGTCGAAATTGGAACTGTTGAAGGCCAAGCAGGCTTTTCAAGAGGCCAAGCAAGAACTGAACTCGGCCAAGAAGGCCCGGCAGAAAGCCCGGGTCAAGCTGGAAAAGATCGGGGCCAAGGCGGGTTCTTCCAAGCGCAGCGAAAAAGCGAATGATGTCTCCACGTCCAAGGAGGCATCTGAAACGGGAAAGAAAAAGCCGGCCCGCAAGTCGTCGCCCCGTAAGCCGGTCGGCACAAAAGCTGGCTCCTGACCGGGAGGCTTCCGGCGCAATTCACTCCGTTTACAGATTAGGAACTTCTCATTATCGGACGAGGAGTCTAGGGTAGAACGTGTCCGGCCCCAGTGCCGCAACCGGAGAAAAATCAATGGTTAAGAAACACATATTCGTGGTGGAGGACGAAGAGGATATTCTGGATCTGATCCGGCACCATCTGATGAAAGAGGGGTATGCGGTATCCACAGCGACGAACGGCATGGAGGCCATCAAGGCGATTCTGCGCAAGACGCCGGATTTGATTCTGCTGGATCTGATGCTGCCGGGGATGGATGGACTCGAAGTCTGCCAGACGCTCAAAAAGAATCCCGTCTCGA
This sequence comes from uncultured Verrucomicrobiota bacterium, assembly GCA_964526745.1. Taxonomy (GTDB): domain Bacteria; phylum Verrucomicrobiota; class Kiritimatiellia; order CAIQIC01; family Lenti-01; genus Lenti-01. The sequence goes on along the minus strand of CAZGMQ010000007.1, from coordinate 64,265 downwards.
CGGATATTCCCATCTTGATGGTGACGGCGAAGGATGAGGAGAGCGATGTGGTGGCGGGTCTTGAATTGGGCGCGGATGACTATGTCATTAAACCGTTCCGCATGAAGGAACTGATTGCCCGTGTCCGGGCGGCGCTGCGCCGCCGCCGGGGACCACCCCCGGACACGGAATCGACGGTGCGTGCGCGCGACATCCAGATCAATCCGGGCCGGCATGAAGTTCTGGTGGGGGGGCATCCGGTGGACATGACGGTCTCCGAGCTGCGCATTCTGCATCTGCTGGCGGGCCGCCCCGGCTGGGTGATGACGCGGGAGCAGATCGTGGATGCCGTGAAGGGCGAGGATTATGCCGTGACCGACCGGTCGGTGGATTTCCAGATTGTCGGCATTCGCCGCAAACTGGGTGATCGGGCCGATTATATCGAAACCGTTCGCGGCGTGGGCTATCGCTTCCGGGACGAGGAGTAAACGGCCATGCGGCTGTTCTGGCGGGTCTATCTCTGGCTGTTTACCGTTGCGATGGCGGCATTCCTGGCCGCAGGTCTTCACGCTAACCGTTCCCTGCGCCGGGTCTATCGGGAACAGGTGTCCACTGAGCTGAGAACCCAGGCGGACTGGCTGGCCAGTGAGCTGCTGGAGAACTCTCGGTTGCCGTCGGCCGCGCGGGTGGATGCCCGTTGCAAGGAGCTGGGCCGCCTGACCCGCATGCGCGTGACGGTGATCCTGCCGGATGGACAGGTGACGGGAGATTCAGACTCGGATCCGGCGACCATGGAGAACCACGGAAACCGGCCGGAGATCATGGAGGCGTTGGCGGGGAGAGTCGGCCGCTCGGAACGGTTCAGCGACACGATGCGCCGCACGCTGTCCTATCTCGCAGTGCCGGTGCGGCGGGATGGACAGGTGGTGGCCACCGTCCGGACGTCCATGCCGCTGGCCGATATCGACCGGACGCTGGTTGCGGCCTATCAGGAGGTGGCGCTCGGGGTGCTGGTTGTAGCGGTACTGTTTGCGGTGGTGGCTTCTTTTCTGGTTCGCCGGATCAGTCGGCCGCTGGATGACATGCGGCAGGCGGCGGAACGGCTGGCGAATGGGGAACTGGATACGCGGGTGGAACCGCCTACCGGCGGGGCGGAAATGCGCTCGCTGGCCCGAGCCCTGAATCAGATGGCCGAACTGCTGGGGGCGCGACTGGAGACCATCACGCAGCAGAGCAACGAGCTGAAGGCGGTGTTCTCCAGTATGTCCGAGGGCGTGCTGGCGGTGGATTCCGGCGGCCGGGTGCTGAATCTGAATGCGGCGGCGGAACAGTGGCTGGGGATGCGAACCGAACAGGGGAGGGGGCGGTTGCTGGAGGAAGCGGTGCGCCAGCCGGATCTGCAGAAATTCATTCAGGGTGTGCTGGCCTCCGGGGCGGATGCCGAGGCGGAGATCCTGCTGGATGGGGAACGCTTTCTGCATCTGCATGGAACACTTCTCAAAGATGCTTTGGGAGGGGACATCGGGGTCTTGGTGGTGTTGAGCGATACGACGCGTGTGAAACGACTGGAACAGATGCGCCAGGATTTTGTGGCAAATGTTTCCCATGAGCTGAAGACGCCCATTACCGCTCTGCGGGGGTGTGTGGACACGCTGGCGGATCCCGACCGGCAGGACACGGGTGATGACCGGCGGTTCATCGCCATGATGGAACGGCAGGTGGATCGGCTGTGGGCGATTGTCGGCGATTTGCTGAGCCTCTCGCGACTGGAGCACGACGGTCAGAATGGCCGGATTCTGCTGGAGCCGGGGCCTGTGGGTGTGGTCTTGCGCCGGGCGGTTTCCTCTTTCTCGACGGTGGCGGCAGACAAGCGGATTTCACTGGCGGCGGAGAGTCCGGGGGAGTTGACGGCTCCGATCAATGCCGCCCTGCTGGAACAGGCTGTGGGAAATTTGGTGGATAATGCGATCAAGTACAGCGGGGAAGACACCCGGGTGTCGGTGAAGGCCTCGGCAGATGCCGGACAGATTCTCATTCAAGTTCAGGATGAGGGACCTGGCATCGAACAGCATCATCTGCCCCGGCTGTTTGAACGATTCTACCGTGTGGATCAGGCGCGGAGCCGGGCGCTGGGCGGCACCGGTTTAGGGCTGGCCATCGTGAAACACATCGCCCAGGCCCATGGCGGATCGGTCTCGGTGGACAGCACCCCGGGGCGGGGAAGCACCTTCTCCATCCGGTTTCCGGCTGGCTAGGCCACGGCGTTCTCATCGCAGAATTCGTCTTTCCACGGATCCGGCCGGACTTTTTCTGATAGGTTAAGCGTTATACCCTCACATATTTCTCACAATACGCTCATGTGGAGCAAACCGGCCTGTCGTTTCCTGTACGCATCACAGACCAGCAAGGTCCTGTGTTCACAAGCAGAAAGGAACCGAACAATGAGTCAATGGAAAAAGACGGTGATGGGGATCTTGACGGTTGCATGTCTTGCCGGAACCGGCATGGCGGAATCGAAAACTTCGGCGGCCCCGGTGCAGAAGTCGTGGACGGATACCCTGAAGTTCAAGGGCGATCTGCGCTATCGCTTCGAGACGATTGACGATGCCGCGAAGAAGGATGAGAACGGCGAGGAGTATACGCGCTATCGCAATCGCATCCGGGCGCGCCTCGGCGCGGAGGCGCAGGTGTCCGACGAGTTGAAGGTCGGGATGGAGCTTTCGACCGGCGGCGCCGACCCGGTGTCGGGCAACGTGACGTTGGGAGACGGCTTCGTGAAGAAGGAAATCCGACTGAGCCAGGCCTATGCCGACTACAGCTTCTTTGGGGACAATCCGAACGAACTGCATGTGGTCGCGGGCAAGATGAAGAATCCCTTCATCACTCTGACAGACGATTTGGTCTGGGACGGCGATGCCACGCCCGAAGGACTCGGGTTGAAGGGGCAGATCGGCGAGGGATTCGCCACGCTGTACGCCAATGCCGGTTACCTGTGGATCGAGGAGCGGTCCGCGACAGATGATCTCATGCTCTATGCCGGCCAGGCGGCGGTGAAACTCCAGGTCCTGCCGGAGGCTGGCCTCACGGTCGGCGTGACCTACTACGCTTTCCAGAACATGGAAGGCTATGACGTGGTGGACTGGGAGGAGAGAAACAAGTCTTACGGCAACAGCACGATTGATGGCAGCGTCGACGGCGACACGACCAACAAGGCATGGAAAACGGAATACGCCCCGGTGCTGGCCTTCGCCAAGCTGGATCTGCAGGCGGCCGGCAAGCCACTGTGCCTGTTTGCTCAGCAATTGACCAATGTCGAGGCGGATGACCTGAACCAGGGGTATATGTTCGGTGCGTCGGTGGGTAAGGCCAAGAATCCCAAGACCTGGGAGCTGGGCTACAGCTATGCGGAACTGGAGAAGGATGCCACGGTGGGCTTCCTGACGGATTCCGACCGCTGGGGCGGGGGAACCGACGGCAAGGGCCATCGCATCTACGGAAAATACCAGGTGCAAAAGAACCTGCAGATTGCGGCAACCTTCTTCCTGGACGAGAAGAAAATTTCGGATTCCGCGAAGAGCACCGACTATTCCCGCCTGCAGCTGGATATGTCCGTCAAATTCTAGTTTCGAATCGGATCACAACAGCAAACAGCAAAAGGAAACCACAGATGAACACATGGAAAACAGCGATGATAGGGATTGCGGCATTGAGCCTGGCTGCCGGGACGGTACTGGCACAGGCTGCCGGGAAGATCGTGGTGGATGGCTCGACGACGGTCGGGCCGATCGCCAAGGCCTTTGCCGAATACTATATGGGCAAGCATACGGAGGTGAACATCACGGTCAGTGAATCCGGCAGCGGCAACGGCGCCAAAAGCCTGATCAACTCGGCCTGCGATGTGGCCAGCATGTCCCGCCCGATGAAAGACTCGGAGAAGCAGGCGGCAATGGATGCGGGCGTGATGCCGGTCGAGCACATCGTGGCGATGGACGGCATTGCCGTGGTTGTGCACATGAGCAATCCCGTTGCGGGCCTGACCATCGATCAGCTCCGGGACATCTACACCAGCAAGACCATCCGGTGGAGCGAACTGGGCGGCCCGGATAAGCCGATCGTGGTCATCAGCCGCGATACGAACAGCGGCACCTATGAGACCTATGAGTCACTGGTGATGCACAAGGAGAAGATGGGTGAGGCGGTTGAGTATGTCGGAAGCAACGGGGCCATCCGCCAGCGCGTGATGAGCACGCCCGGTGCCATCGGCTATGTCGGTCTCGCCTTCACAGAGGGTGTCAAGCCGGTCCTGGTGAACGGCGTGGAAGCCATTCCTGAAACCGTGGTGACCAAGGAATATCCGATTGCCCGTCCGCTGTACATGTACACGAACGGGGAGCCGGAAGCCGGCAGTTCGCTGGCGGGCTTCATGGCCCTTTCCGTCGCGCCCGAGGGCAAGCAGATCATTGAGGAAGTCGGCTTCGTGCCGCTGCCGTAAAAGCAGAAATGAGGGCAGGACCGGCGGCCGGGGCATCTCCCTCCGCCTGTCCTGCACAAGAAAAAACAGAAAATGAGAGAAGCAGCCATGAAGAACCCGGTGCGCCCGGCGGGGAGGCAATCCCTTTGCCTGAGCCGCGGCGCGCGGCAGCGGCAGCGCATCGCCGGCGCGGTCGGGCAGCTGTTTCTGCTGACCGTCACGTCGCTGTCTGCCCTGGCGGTTTTTGCCATTTTCTTTTTCATCGCCCGGGATGCCATTCCGTTCTTCCGGCTAAACGGCTTTCATGAATTTTTCACCAGTACGCACTGGTATCCCTCGGCCGGGCAGCCGGAATTCGGGGCGCTGGCGATCTTTGTGGGCAGCGGGCTGGTGACGCTCGGCGCAACCGTCGTGGCGGTGCCCCTCGGGATTGCGGCGGCGGTCTGCCTCAGCGATGTGCTTCCGTTTTCAGCCCGCCAGGTGGTCAAGCCGGTGATTGAAATGCTGGCGGCCATCCCGTCTGTCGCCTATGGATTTTTTGCGCTCGTGGTGCTGGCCCCGCTTCTGCAGCAGAAGGGGGGGGCGATGCTGGCGGTGACGGCCTGGATCATCGGTGCACCCATTGCCGGACTGCTTGTGCTGGTTCTTTCCGATTTAGCTGCGGATAAGGTCCCGGAGCGGATCCGTATCCGCACCCGCTGGCTGTTGGTCGGTCTGCTGGGCGGTGTCGCGCTGACCGGGCTGTGGTTCGCCGGTCAGGCCCTGGCCGGGCTGGAGATCCCCAGCGGAACCAATGCGCTGAATGTGTCCCTGATTCTGGGAATCATGGCCCTGCCCACGGTGGTCAGTGTCTCGGAGGATGCCTTGCAGGCGGTGGGCCGTGACCTGCGCGAAGGCAGCTACGCCCTGGGTGCAACGCGGGCCGAGATGCTGGTCAAGACCGTTCTCCCGGCCGCGCGGAGCGGCATTGTGGCCGCGGTGATTCTCGGCATCATGCGGGCCATCGGCGAGACGATGGTCGTCTGGATGGCCTCCGGCAACGCATCGCAGATTCCAACCCCCTGGTACAATGTGCTGCAGCCGGTGCGCACCCTCACCGCCACCATTGCCGGCGACATGGGGGAAGCCGACCAGGTGACCGGTTCTTCCCGCTTCCATGTGTTGTTTGCGATGGCTCTCTGCCTGCTGATTATCTCTTTCCTGTGCAATCTCGGCAGTGAATGGGTGCAGCGCCGCACGCGCCGAAAGACCGGGGGCTGAGATTATGAATCTGCAGACCCGGAAAATTCTGGATCGCGCCTTCTCCGGAACGGGGATTCTGGCGATTGTCCTCATGACGGCGGCCCTGCTGATTCTGCTGGTGCCGATGTTTACGCGGGGTTCCCGGGCCATCTTTTTCACAGCGACGGTGGAGCACCGGCGGTTCATGCTCGAGAAATTCGAGCGGGGAAACCGGCCGGAGATCGAGGCACAGATCCGGGCGGCACAGACCGCGCGCGAGCCGGTCTATCGCCTGCTGACGGATTTTGAACAGAGCCTGGCCGAAGGGGATTCGGCGTTGCGGCGTCGATATCGAAAGCCGCTGAAAGACCTGCGCAAAGGGCTGGCGGAACTGCTGGGCCCCGAGCCGGGTCAGACGCGGCCCCTGCTGATGCGGGATCAGTATGGCCAGACCCGTATGGATCAGGCCCGACCCGCCCTGCAGCATGTGCTGCTGCGGGAGGAATGGGACTACTCAAATCCAGCGCAGGGCGGGGTGAAGGTCCTGAAACCGCGCGCCGATGATTTCCAGGGGACCCCGCTGACGAAGCTGTTCCCGTATGTAGAGAAGCACCTGGATGAGATGCTGCTGCCGCGCCGGACCGTCTATTGGCAGTTTCTGACCGATGAGTCGTTCGACTCCCACTTTTTCGGCGGTATTTGGCCGGAGATTCTCGGCACCATCTATCTCACTCTCGGGACCATGCTGCTGGCGGTTCCCATGGGCGTGATCGCAGCGATTTATCTGACGGAATATGCGAAGGAAACCTGGTTTCTCTCCTTCCTGCGCACCTGCATTAATACATTGGCCGGGGTGCCCAGCATCGTCTTCGGCCTGTTTGGCCTGACCTTCTTCATTTATACCCTGAAGGTCTCGCCATCGAAAAGTGTTCTGGCCGGATCGATGACGATGGCCCTGATGATTCTGCCCACGGTGATCCGGGCTTCCGAAGAGGCCATTCGTGCCGTGCCAAAGACCTATAAAGAGGCGGCGCTCAGCCTGGGGGCGGGGCGCTGGCATACCGTGTGGAATGTCATCCTGCCGGCGGCTCTGCCGGGAATTCTGACCGGCATCGTCATCAGCATGGGACGCGCGGCGGGCGAGACGGCCCCGATTATCTTCACGGCCGCGGTCAGCGTTGGCAAACCGCTGAAACTGTGGCAGACGCTGACCCAGCCGACCCCGGCCCTGTCCTGGAACATCTACAATCTGGCCACAGAGCATGAAGCCGTGGATCAGGTCCGGCATGTCCAGTACGGCATGGTGCTGGTGCTGGTCTGCCTCGTGCTGCTGCTCAACCTGCTGGCGATTGTCCTGCGCGCGCGGATTGCGAAACGCTTGAGAACCTAGAACGGAGCGAGAACCCATGAATATGCCCGAAATACTGATGACCCCCCGTACAGATTGGGCCCGGCCCGAAGCGGTGTCTTCCGATTCGTCCGCCTCTGGTGCGCCCGAGTCAGTCGAGGCGCGGGACTTTTCGGTTTTCTATCGTCAAAAGGAGGCGGTCCGGAACGTCAGCCTCCAGATTCCGGCCGGGAAAGTCACCGCGATCATTGGTCCGTCGGGCTGCGGCAAAAGCACGCTGCTGCGCGCGATCAACCGCATGAACGACCTGGTCCCGGGCTGCCATGCCAGCGGAGAACTGCGGTTCCGCGGTCAGAACCTGTACAGCCCCGACCTGGATGTAGTGGCCTTGCGCCAGCGGGTGGGGATGGTCTTCCAGAAACCGAACCCCTTCCCGAAGTCCGTCTTCGACAACGTCGCCTATGGCCCGCGACTGCACTGCAGTCCCGGCCGCGCCCGGCTGGAAGAGATTGTCGAGCGAAGCCTGACCGACGCCGCGCTGTGGGATGAAGTGAAAGACCGGTTGAAAGAAAATGCAATGGGCCTTTCCGGCGGTCAGCAGCAGCGCCTGTGCATCGCGCGGGCGCTGGCCGTGGATCCGGAGATTCTGCTGATGGACGAGCCGACCTCGGCGCTCGATCCGCGCTCGACCCTGCGGATTGAAGATCTCGTCGATGAACTGCGGGGCCGCTACACCATCATCGTGGTGACCCATAACATGCAGCAGGCCGCGCGGGTGTCGGACCTGACTGCATTCATGTACGAGGGCCTGCTAATCGAATTCGGCCCGACCCAGGGCGTGTTCACGGCGCCGAAAGAAAAGCAAACAGAAGATTATATCACCGGCCGGTTTGGTTAAGGAGACACGAAAATGCGCATACATTTACAGCGGGATGTGGAGAAATTGAAACGGCGCCTGCTGGTGCTGAGCACCGAAGTGGAGGAGGAAGTGCGGCAGGCCATCCGCGCCCTGATGGAGCGCGATGCCAAGCTCGCGGCAGAAGTCGTGGCGCGCGAAGCACAGACCGATTTGATGGAGGTGGATGTCGAGGAGGATTGCCTGAAAATCCTCGCCCTGCATCAGCCGGTGGCCGGCGACCTGCGCTACATCATTGCCACCCTGAAGATTGATCGCGAACTGGAGCGGATCGCTGATCTGGCCGCGCAAATTGCGAAACGCGGGCGGAGACTATCCGCCCAGCCGCCGCTGGACATTCCGTTCCGACTCGATGAGATGGGGGAAAAGGTCCAGGCCATGCTGAAAAAGGCGCTGGATTCCTTTGTGAGCCTGAATGCGAAATCGGCTTATAAGGTCTGTGCCATGGATGGCGAGATCAACGCCCTCAAGAAAGATACGTTCAAACTGGTCCGCTCGGCCGTGATGAAGGATGTCAGCCGGTTCGACATCCTGATGGAGAAGATGCTCATCGCCCGCCATCTGGAGCGCATTGCGGATCACGCCACCAATATCGCCGAGGATCTGATCTATCTGGTGGAAGGACGCATCGTCCGCCATACCCCAGAAGTCGCCAGCCGACCGCCGATGGACTGATTCACACCCAGCGGCGGCATCCAACCTTTCCACACTATGGAAACATTTTTTCCATACTGTGGAAAAATCGTGAAACTTTTTTCCATACCATGGAAAACTTTTAACTGTGCGGAGGCTCGTCCGGGGGGATCTGATGGGGGGATTGTGAAGGGATGTCCTGCGAGGAGTCCTCGGGCAGGTCGTCGTCATCTCCGAAAACCGATTCCTTCTGCAGCAGCTCGACATAGTCCGCCGGCTCGACACGTTCGTGGGGGGTGAAGGCCGTGGCATCGGTGGCCTTTTTCTCCAGCTTGGTCTGTTTAACCCAGAAGTCCGGCTGGCGTTCGGCGAGGGCAATGGATTTGGCCCGCCGGACGAGGCGGTCGAGGTCTTCCATATAGCGGCCGAGATAATAGCCGCCCACGGGCGTGATTTTCTTTTCACGGGAGGCCCCGGCGAACTCGGCCTTGGCGTCCATCGACTGGATCATATAGACATCACGCGCACGCAGGATTTCCAGTGCAGTGGTTTGAAAGGAGGCGTTGTTGGGGTCAAACGACTGTGCCATCAGTTTGACGACATGCTTGGCGCTGCAGAACAGCGTGAACCAGGTGGCAAAGAGTTCTTCAGGAAGCAGGGCTTCGGCGACCTTGAACCGCTCAACCGAGGTATCGCCGATATGGTCGAGATGGTCGCCGATACGTTCGATGTCCTTCATGCAGCGGTCGAGATGCTGCACGAACAGCGTCTGCCGGCGGGACAGATAGTTCTGGGTGAGGCGGCTGAGATAGACATCCATGGAGCGGCGGACTTCGTTGATGATGTCTTCATTGGAGTGGAGCTGCAGATGTTTTTTGCGGGTGGGGGCGAGAATGAGATCGCCGTTGAGCATCATGCTGTCGACGCAGATTTCGGCCATGCGATGGAGTTCGCGGATAACGGCAGCCAGAGCCTGTTCGGGTTTGGCCAACAGCTTGTCGTCGAGGAAGGAGGGGTCGGGGAGGGGTTCTTTAGACGGGGTGACCAGCCGGACCAGCCGGGTGAACAGGCCGATGAACGGCAGAAAGAGGAGGGTGGCTCCGATCATGACGAAGGTATGCAAATTGGCGGCCTGTCGCATCAGATTGCCGGGGGCGGAAGATTCAACGACCCAGGCAATCAAAGGCCAGGCCAGCAGAACCAGCGTCACGTTAAGCAGATTGAAGAGCAGGTGGCTGATGGCGACCCGCCAGGCCCCGATCCGCATGGGCAGGGCGGCCATGATCGGTACGATGCAGGTGCCGATGTGCGCGCCGAGCACGACAACCGCGACTTGGTCAAACTGGGTGAAGACGCCGGCGGTGATAAGGGCAAAACACAGGCCGATCATGGCCCCCGAGGACGTGATCAGCGCCGTGAACACCGCGGAGATCCCCACGCCCAGAAGACGATAGGTCCAGGTGTCGCCGCGGATGTGGGCGAGGAGCGGCTGGAGAGCCTCCCTGTGAGGGGCGATGCCGCTGGAAATGGTGTCCATGCCGAGGAACAGGAGTCCGAATCCGATGAAGGCGTCGCCGAGCTTGCTCCAGCGGTCGGAGGGGATGAGCGACTTGACGAGAAACCCGATGCCGATGGCGGCCCAGCAGTAGGTGGCCATGTGGAAAGAAATCAGCTGCATGGAGAGGGACGTGCCGATATTGGCGCCGAATACGGGAGCAATGGATTGCCCGAGCGTCATGACGCCGGCATTGACGAAACCCGCCAGCATGGCGACGGCGGCCCCGGAGTGGGCCAGGAATCCGGTTGTGGTTCCGAACAGTGCACCGTGGACCCGGCTTTGGGTGGCACGGGCCAGAATGTTCCGCAGGGAGCTGCCAGCGGCCGTGCGGAGACTGCCGGTCATGACGTGCATGCCGTAGATAAAGAGGCTGAGGCCTCCCAAAACCTGGAACAGCAGCATTACAATTTCATAGTGGCTCATCATCAACTCCTCGTCAGTGAGGGACGGACCTCGGGGACAAACCAGTTATTCTACCTCTCCTGCCGGGGAAAAGGCAAGGGTCTCCCGGGGAGAGGCGCGCGTATGGCATCTTACAGATAATTTTCAGCCTGAAGTTTAGACAGGAAATCCTGAGGATTCACCAGCTTTTGAATTTCGGTTTCAGGGGCCAACTCCACATGCTTGCCGAGTTTCTTGTGCTTGATCCAGAACTGCGGCTGCTTTTCGGCGAGAGCAATAGTTTTGGAATGTCTGACAATCCGGTCGAGCGAAGCGATATATTCGCTGAAAAAGATGCCGGCAATCGATGTCATGGAGCGCTGGGCCACCTGCTCGGTGAAGTGCGATCGGGTATCAAGGCTGGCCTGCATATAGTCGTCACGGGCCTTCATGATCCGATGGGCCGTCTCCTGAAAGTCCTTCAGCTCCGGATCCAGCGACTCGATCACGAGTGTGAAGGCCTGCAGCGATTTTCCATACAATCGGAAGAGCATTTCAAAGGATTCCGGGTCCACAATAGCTTCGGGAATCTTCTGGCGGCGCAGAGAGAGTTCGCAAATCGTTTCAATATGGTCCCCGATACGCTCGAGGTCGATCATGCACCGGCCGATATGCTGGATGAGGATGGCCTGCCGCTTGGAGAGGTAGCGGCGACTGAGTTTGGATAGGTAGTCCTTCATAGCCAGTTTGATTTCATTGACGGCCTGCTCATTGAGCTGGATGGTTTGAATGTCTTTTGATGTGTGGGCAAAAAGCATGATTTGACCATCCAGAACCAGACTGCTCCGGCAGAGCCGGGAGACGCGCTGGAGTTCGCGGATACAGGCGCAGATGGCCTGTTCGGGATAATCCAGATGTTCAGGGAGTAAATAGGTGAGTTCCGGTGGTGGAGTTCTGGAGGGCACGATTTTTTTGAGCAGGCGGGCATAGAAGGGGATGATGGGCATAAAGACCAGGCAGTTTTGAATCATCAGTAGCGTATGGGTATTGGCAATCTGCCGGACCAGGTCAGGAGAGGTGCGGGCGAACAATGGAATCCACAGCGGGGCCAGCACAAGGGAGAGGACCGCATTGAATACATTTGTCAGAAGATTGCCCACAGCCGCGCGGCGGGGGGTGATACTGGTTCCGATGGAGCCGAGAAGTGCCGTGGCACAAGTTCCGATCTGAGCGCCGATGACGATAGGATAGACCTGCCAGAGCGAGTCGAACACTCCGGCTGTGGTGAGGGCAAAGCTCATCCCGATGGTGGCGCCGCTGCTCTGGATAATGGCGGTGAGGGCAAAGGCGAGACCAGCTCCAAGAAGGCGTCCGGACATCGTGTGCCCATCGATTCCAACCAGATACTGTCGCAGTAGATCCCGGTGTGGGGCGATGGCTTCGCTCATGACTTTCATACCCAGGAACAGCAGGCCGAAGCCGATGAGGACGCGTCCCAGAGATTTGATGCGTGGATTTGGCCCCACCATCTGGGCAATGAGCCCAACAACAATTCCGACGAAGCAATAGTCGGTGAAGTGGAAGGAAACCAGCTGCATCGAGAGGGATGTGCCCAGATTTGTGCCCAGCATGGGGGCAATGGCTTGAGCCAGATTCAGGAGCCCGGCATTGAGAAAGCCGACCAGCATGACGGAGGCGGCAGAAGAGTGGATCAGAAACCCGAGGGTCGTACCCAGGGCAAGGCCGGCAAACCGGTTGGTGGTGGCCTTGGATAGCAGCGAGCGGAGGCCCGAACCGGCGACAACACGAAGGCTGTCCGACATGATATTCATGCCGAAAATGAATAGAGCCAGGCCGCCAAGAACCGTAAAAATTAAAAAGAACAGGCTGCTTGCATCCATAGTTTTCCTCTCGGTGTAAACTTTAGATTATCCGCTAAGGAATATCACCTTGTCAATGACAGGTGCATTCCTTGCTCCCTGCAAGAGGGGGAGGCAGGCCGTGCGGCGGATTGCTAATCGTCGTCGTGAAGACGGGCGATATATTCGGTGGGGTCGACCAGCTGCTGGTGGGCGACCGTGGGGGCCTTGTTTACATGCTTCCCAAGCTTCGTATGCTTGATCCAGAACTGCGGTTGTTTTTCAGCGAGGGCAATGCTCTTGGAGTGTTTCACGATGCGGTCAAGGGCGGCGATGTATTCACTGAAGAAAATACCCGCGATGGGGGTGATGCAACGCTGCGCGACCTTATCGGTGAACATCGCACGGGTTTCCATACTGGCGGCCATATATGCATCTCGCGCCTGCAGAATATGCTGGGCTCTTTCCTGAATATCTTCCAGATCTGGATCCAGGGATTCAATGACGAGCTTAAAGACATGGAGGGTCCGTTCATAGAGGGCGAAGAAGGCGTCGAAAGAGGCCTGATCCACGACGGCTTCGGGCACCTTCTGGCGTCGTACGGACAGCTCGCAGATGGTTTCGATGTGATCGCCGACGCGTTCGAGATCGACGATACAGCGATCCACATGCTGGATGAGAACCGCCTGTCGTTTGGAGAGATAGCGTCGGGTCAGGCTGGACAGGTATTCCTTCATCGCGACCTTGATGTCGTTGACAACCTGTTCATTCAGCTGAATGGCATGGAGATCCTGCGAGGTTTCAACAAACAGGATGGTTTGTCCGATTAGGTGAAGGCTTTCAGAACAGGTTGTGGCGACGCGCTGCAGTTCGTGGATGCTGGCACAGATGGCCTGTTCAGGATAGTCCAGCAGTTCGTCATCGAGGAAACTGGGCTGGGGTTCGGGTTTCCGGCTCTTGAAGATGCGCAGGATGAGCTTGGCATAGGCGGTGGAGAAGGGCAGGAAGATCGTGACGGCCACCACCATGACCAGGGTATGCAGGTTGGCGGACTGGCGGATGAGATCACTGGAGGTTTTGGTCAGGACCCAGATGAGGGGGGCTTTCAGCAGAACGGCACCCGTGACATTGACAAGGTTGAAGATGAGATGGGAGTAGGCCAGCCGCTTGGCGCTGATGCTGGTACCGATGCTGGCGAGCATCGCAGTGGCGCAGGTGCCGATATGGGCGCCCAGGATAATCGGCATGGTCTGATCGATGCTGGTGAGTACGCCCGCTTTAACCAGCGCGAAGCACATGCCGATCGTGGCGCCGCTGCTCTGGATGACGGAGGTCAACAGGGTAGCCATCAGAATCCCTATGAACATTCCTTTGGGGGTTTCCGCGCTGATGCCGGCCATCAGCGGCTTGAGGACTTCCCGATACGGCTTGATGGCATCGCTCATAATGGTCATGCCAAGGAACAGCAGGCCAAAGCCCATAAGTGAAAGACCGAGTTTCTTCCGCTTAATGCCCTTTGAAAGCATGCTGATGATGAAACCGATGGCGACCGCGAAGAGGGCGTAGTCGCTCAGCTTAAAGGAAATGGCCTGCATCGACAGGGTGGTGCCGATATTGGCACCGAGCATCACGGGGACGGCCTGGATCAGGTTCATCAGCCCCGCCTGAATGAAGCCGACGAGCATGACCGTGGCGGCACTGCTGTGGATCAGGCCTCCGAGGACGGTGCCCATCGCGAGTCCGGTCATTTTCCGGGTGGTCATCACGGAAAGGATGCTGCGCAGTCGCTGGCCGGCGGCTTCGCGGAGGCCGTCGCTCATGATGTTCATGCCGTAGATAAAGAGGGCCAGTCCGCCGAGGACCGCAAAAATCAGAAAGAAAATATCTTTACCGTCGATGTTGGAGAGATCGGCTGATACGAATCCGGTGGCTTCCACGATTTCCTGTCCGGCCTCAGAGCGGACGAAGCGGACAAAGCGGTCGACTTCGGAGTTGTCGGTGGAGGCGCGGCTATACAGCCACAGCGTCTGGATATAGGGATACAGGCCCTCTTTAACAGTGGCATCATTCGGTGAAACGCCGTTGATCGACAGGGAGTGCAGTCCCGGAGAGGACAGATGGTTCATCCCAATATATCCGATGGCATCAGGATCCGCGGCAAGGGCCTTTGTCAAAGCGGGATAGCTGGGGAATCCTTGAGCCGAGGTGGCATAGGGATGATTTTCCATGGCCAGTTCGCGGAATTCCAGATGGGTGCCGCCGGTTTTATCTCGAATCAGCACATGAATGGGCTGGTCCGGTCCTCCCACCTGCTTCCAATTGCTGATTTTTCCGGTGAAGATGTCTTCGATGTCCTCATCCGAAAGATTCTTCAGAGGATTGTTTGCGTTTACGACAAGGCCCACCCCGTAGTACCCCGCCACGGCAGAAGCGAGTTCGATGTCCTTGGCGCGGGATTTCCGTTGTTCGTTCTCCGTCAGCATGCGGGAAGAGGCGGCGATATCGCAACTCCCATCCAGCAGCGCGGTGATGCCGGAGGCGGAACCTAGGCCATTCAGTTCGACTTCACAGGAAGGATATTGTTTCTGGAAGGCGGTAACGAGTTGCGGACCCAGCTCTTCGCCGAAGGTGTCGGAGCCCCGGATAGAGAGGGCGTCTCCGGCCTGCGCGGCCAGAACCACCATGAACCCGACTCCTGCAAAAATCCATTTGAAATTTGTTTTCATGGCGGCATCCTTATATTGGAATGTCTATGTCTTGCTGGTGCTGGTGATTCAACAGCTGTTAGCCGACAGCGGCGTATGCGGATTTCTCACAGTTGACAATTTTTCATACTCCGAAAGATGTCATAGGTTTGTCAATCCTGCTCCCTGTCTTTTTTGCGGAAGCTTCGATCTAGAGAGAAGGGGTGCGAAGGGGGAGGCATGCTTTCAGGCGGCCGGTGTCTTGGGTTTGTGACGATGAATCAGCACTAAATTCCGGACATAGACAATTAACCCCGCGGATTGCCCGAGGATGATGACGGGATCTTCGCGCCAGATGGCGTAGGTTAACACCATGAGTCCCCCCGCGATGGACAGATACCAGAAAGCGAGGGGAATGGTGGATTTGCCCTTCTTCTCAGAGGTGATCCATTGCACAAGGAAGCGGGAAGAAAACATGAGTTGTCCGAGCAGCCCGATCATGCCCATCGGCTGGGCCAGAATATCGAGAAAATGTTTAAGAATGTTCATTCGTGTTCCTCGGCCTGAATCGGGCGATATCGCGCCTGCATCCATCGGACAGCCCGCAGGTCGCCGATGGTTTCCTTGAGACGCCCCCAGTTAGTGTACTTGCTGTGACCGGCGGCTCGCGGCCGATGGTTCACAGGGAGTTCTTCCAGGTGCGCCCCGGCCATGGCCATCAGGGCGGGAAGAAACCGGTGCATGCCGCGGAACTGCATAGGGAGGGCGCGGGCGAGGTCCGCCCGAAAGACCTTCAGGGTGCAGCCGGTGTCGCGGATCTGCTCATGGAGGGCACGGTTGCGGACGGCATTGGCCATCCGGCTGCCCAGGCGCTTGGACCAGGTGTCCTTCCGTCGGGCGCGATAGCCGCAGCAGACATCACAGGACTCCAGCCGGGCCACCAGCGCCGGAATATCGGCCGGATCGTTCTGCCCATCCGCATCGAGTGTGATGAACAGGCCGCCGCGGGCGGCCTGAAATGCGACGCCGAGGGCTGCACTCTGTCCGGAGTTGATCATCAGGCAGCAGATGCGGAGTTCGGGGATTTCCTCCCGCAGGGTCTGAAGCCGGGGGAGGGTGGCATCGGTCGAGCCGTCGTCCACCACCAGCACTTCGAAGGTGGAGCCCATGCCGCGGAGCACCTCCGTGAGCTCCCGCACGACCGCTTCGACGCAGTCTTCTTCATTATACGCCGGCAACAGCACGGACAGCTCGACCGGAGTGGGGGGGGGCTCTGGATTATGGAGGGTCGGTGTCATAGAATCGAGGGGTTCTTTGCTTTGAAGGGGCGAATGATGGCATGAATCCAAAAGGACTCCAACCCCTTTTGCTGAGGCTCACCGTCTGTGGGGCCGGATGGATCTACAAGGGATTATAGCGCAACAGAACAAATCGACCTTCCTGCTGCAACATCGTCCATTTCTCCCCGCAATATTTCCAATACTTCACTTCACGTTCCCGTGTAATGAGATAGCAGGGGATATTCTCAGGATCGCGGAAGCGCAACTCCGCGCCGCCTTCATGAATCCGCGCTTCCATCTCAGGGGTGGGTTCCAGAACGATATCTGCATGATAGCGGGTACCTTCCACCAGTTGCTGCAGATAGAATCCGATTCCGTGGCAATTCGTTTCCGCCACAATAATCTGGGCCCGCTCCCAGTCAGGTTCTTCCTGCAACCGCTCTGCCAGCGGGCGCGCGGAGGCACCCATCCCTAAGAGAGAGCCGAAATGTATCGTTTGTGAGGCCAGGACCGACCAGACGATCGCGGCGGCCATGGCGGCCACGGCAATTCGGCGCTCCGTGATCCCCTGCCGTAGCCGCCAGAAGGCTACGATGATGCCGCTGATGGCCAGCACCCAGAGGGGGAGGAACCAGCGGTCTACGGTAATCTCAACCGGAAGCCATTTGGTAAATTCGACTCCGAAGAAGACAATGGAGCCAAACAGGCCCAGAAATCCGATTTGGATCCATGTGGCTGATTTGGGGACAGGTTTTCCTTCCCGTGAAAGCAGTCCGTGTGCCAGCCAGATTGCAATACCTGGGAATAGCGGAAGAACATAGGTCATCAGCTTGGAGCCACTGAGGGATAGAAGAATGAGGGGGGGGATCATCCAGCCAAACAAGGCCCAGGGAATGGTGGAGCGCCAGGCGGGGTGAGCTGAGCGGCTTTCTGTCTGGACCAGGCCAGTGGAAAGAGTGGCGTCCATGGCACCCAGCCGAAGATGATGACCGGAATGAAGAACCAGAAGGGTTCGCTGCGGCCATGCGTTTTGCTGAAGAAGCGATCGATGAACTCATACTTCACAAAATATTCGAGGAGTTCAGGGTGTCGGGCCGAACAGGCCATGAACCAGCTCACTGAAATCAGAAGAGTAACGGCGATACCGGTTATCCAGGGGATACGGGCTGATTTGTCAGCCGATCGCCGGCTGGCCCACTGCCAACCGATAGCGGTGAACAGCGGAACCAATATGCCCATGGGCCCCTTGGTGGAAAAGGCAATGCCCATGAAAATGAAAAATGGGAAGAAGCGGAGTTTGTGGGGAGAAGCATGTGTCCGGGCCCAGACGAAGGCAGCAATGGCGGCCATGATCCAGAAGGTCATGAGCATATCAGGGCACAATCCACGTGCTAAAATATAAAACTCTAGACCACCGGCCAGCAGCCAGACCGCCGTCCGTCCGGTTTTGCGGTCAAACCAGCGTTGGCCGATCCAATAGGTCAGAAGCAGAACACCCAATGCGGAAAGAATGGGGGTCATTCGGGCACCGATCTCGTTCTGTCCGAAGAGGAACATGGTGGCGGCGGTTGCCCAGTAGATGACGGGCGGCTTCTGGAAATGGGGAATGCCGTTCTGGGTGGGGATCAGCAAATTCCCCGATTCCATCATTTCTCTGGAGACTTCGGCATAGCGCGCCTCATCCGGCTCGTGAAGTCCGGCACGGCCCAGAAAGGCCAGGTAAGCAACCGCGAGAACGAGGATGACGAAAAGAATAGTCCTCTTCATGATCAGTCCTTTGCTTCAGGAATAACACAATCTTCCGGGATGAGGACGTCCCGCTTCCGGAACCAGAGTAAACCCATCATGTCCACGAAGGGCCGCCACAGCATTACCCAGAGGCCATAGCTGGAAGTGCCGCCATCCCGCTCGCGGTGGTGAACCGGCACTTGTGTGACGGTGAATCCGCCGGCGACAGCCAGCGCCGGAATGAAAGAGTAGAGCGTCCGGATGGGGATCATGGCCGAGCAGACTTCTCTCCGCATGACTTTCAGTGCGCACCCGGAGTCTCGCATGCCATCTCCCAGCAGGCGCCCCCGCACGGCATTCGCAAATCGTGACATCCATTTGCGCAAGGTGGAATCGTGGCGGTTTGCGCGGATGCCGCAGACCAGATCGGCGGTTTGCAGGTGGGGGATCAGTTTGGGAATATCCGCGGGATCATTCTGTCCGTCGCCGTCAAGGGTAATGACCACTTTCCCTTTCGCTTCCCGAAATCCGCAAAGGAGGGCTGCTGCCTGTCCCCGGTTTTTCGGGAAGGTGATGACCCGGACGGGCGAGTTGGGACGATCGGCAAACACCTTCAGAACGGTCTCTGTGTCATCCTGGCTGGCATCGTTGATACACAGGCATTCCGCTGGCCCGTCTAACTGCGTGATAGCGGTCAGAATCTCTTCGACCAGTCGTGCGGCGGCGGCGGACTCATTGAAGAACGGCACCACAATTGAATACACGGGGTGAATGGGGCTGGGAGATGTATTCATGGGAAGGGCTCTTTCTGTGCTGTCAGGGGGTGCCGGGTTTCTGAGTCCTTGGATGGAGTGGTTTGCGGCTATCACCTTCTTTACCATTGGAATGTAGCATTCCAGTATTCACAAGCGTATTAGACCTTGGTCTTATGGAAGAGTAAAGGTGCAATACCTGACGGATTCGGAATTAGCTGCCGACAACCGGAGTTAGGCGGTATAGAGCATCCAAAATCCGGCCAGCAGGACCAGAATTCCACATCCGGTTTTCAGTATCCGTGCGCCGCGGGAGGCCTCATTCCAGTCCAGCACACGCTGGACCCATCCGGTAAAGGTGCCCGCCAGAACAATGACGAAGCAGTGCCCGACACCATAGGCCAACAGAAGCAGGATGCCGTAGGCCAGTTGGGTGGAGGCTAGGCGGAACGTGACGGCCAGCATGGGGGCCATGTACGCGAAGGTGCAGGGTCCCAACGCAATCCCGAAGACCAGTCCGAGAATAAATGCAGCCAGCCGCCCGCGCCGTTTCATCGCGACCTGTCCGGGGCCTGTGAAGGGCATCGGGAGTACACCGAAGAGATGGAGCCCCACCAATATGAAAATAACGGCAACGAAATAGTTCCCATATTGGCCGACATCGCCCATCATCCGGCCGGCGGCGGCGGTGATCGCACCAATGAGGCCTATGGTGATGAGGATCCCCAATCCGAACAGGAGAGAGATCTGGAAGGCCCGCCGGGTGGAAATTTCTCCTTGTTCGTCGATGAAGCCGACGATGAGCGGAATGCTGGCGAGGTGACATGGACTGAGCAGGATGCTTAAAATCCCCCAGGCGAAAGCGGCAGATAACGCGAGGAACGGGCCGCCTTCGACCGCATGCGTCAAGGTGTTGAATAGGGATTCCATCATGCCGGGCCTGCCGTTTTTGGAAGAGCTTTTGGGAGGGTTTGGATATAGGCTTTGATCTCATCCCGGACGCGGCGGTAATGCCCGAGGGCTTCCTCCTCGGTCTGCGCATTCTGGGCCAGTCGCGGCGGATCATCAAAGCCAACATGCACGACCTTTGTCTTCCCGGGAAAGAGCGGGCAGGACTCATGCGCGTGATCGCAGACGGTCACCACCGCATCGAATTCCTGTGCAGGCAAGTCGTCGACAGTCTTGGAAAAGTGGGTTGAGATGTCCACATCGGCTTCGGCCATGACCTGCACGGCCCGCGGGTTGAGGCCGTGGGTTTCGATGCCGGCCGACCAGACCTCGATCTGGTCGCCCTTCAAGGCCCGGGCCCATCCCTCGGCCATTTGACTGCGGCAGGAATTGCCTGTGCAGAGAAACAGGATCTTCAGCTTTTGAAGAGGGCTCATGGGAAGTCGTATCCCAGCTCTTTCCATTTCGAGAGAATGTCCTCTTTGGCGAAGAACCCCTCGTGACGGAACAGCTCCTGCCCGGACTCATTGAAGAAAATCTGAACCGGAATGATGCGGATGCCATAGGGGGTGGCGGCATCCGGATTTTTCCATACGTCGATAAAGTCGACTCGCAGCTGGCCGGCATAGGTGGTTTTCAGGTCTTCCAGGATGGGGGCCATCATTTTGCAGGGGACGCATTTGTCGGCACCCAGTTCCAGCAGCAGCGGAAGGGATTCAGCCTGGGGGACGGCCGCAACCGTTGCCGCCTCCTGCGCTGGTGGTGGGGGCGGGGGTGCCTGGCGGTGTTGCCGGAGGGCAAAGATGGCGACGACCGCCAGCATCACGAAGGCTAGGATTACTCGGTTCTTGAATCGTTTCATGCTAGCGGTTCCTTTCTTTTTCCGGAGGATCCCGAACAGGATCCGTAACGCAATCCATACGCCCAGGATCACAAACAGCGCCATTAGATCCCGGTCGCTTCCGCTCGGGCAGCAGACCGGTGGAATGGAATGCAGGGCGTTGGTCATGATATCGGGAATCTACGCCAGATGGGTCTGGATGTCCTCGGGACTGAGCACTTTGCCCGCGCTTTTGACGACGCCGTCCACGACGAGAGCGGGGGTGGTCATGACGCCGAATTTCATGATGTCGACAATCTTTTCCACTTTGCTGATTTCCGCTTCGATGCCGGCGGCCTGCACCGCCGCCTCCGCGTTGGCAAGCAGGAGTTTGCATTTGGGGCAGCCGGTTCCGAGAATCTGAATCTGTTTCATGGGATTTCCTTTTGTTGGGGTGGCATCAGCGGCCCTGGGTCTGGCGGGCGAGTGAGAGGGAATGGTTTTGGATCATGGTTTTCCTTAGGATTGTACGGCAGTCCAGATCATGGCGAGGGCGGCCAGGCCGTTGGTTGCAGCAAAGAGCAGTTTCAGGCGGGTGGGTTTGGATTTCAAGGCAAAGAATCCGCCCAGCAGTCCGCCCAGAATGGTGCAGCTGGCCAGCGGCACCGCCCATGCTAGATGGAAATCTCCCTGTGCGGCATGGCCGATAAATCCCATCAGTGCCGTTACGGCAACGACAGCCGAAGCGGTGCCCACGGCAATGTGCATCGGGATGCCGCAGGCCAGCACCAGAAGCGGTACCAGAAAGGAACCGCCGGAGACGCCGACCATTCCAGCCCCGAATCCTGCCGCGATCATCACCGGCAACGCGATCTGCAGCCGAAGGGTATAGGACTCGTCCCAGAAGGTGACCCGGAAGCTGCCCGGCTTTCGTTGGTTGGGTTGCGTGCGGCGGGGTTCTTTGGGAAGCAGCAGCGCGAAGCCGGAAACCAGAAGCAGGCCCGCGAAAATCAGCTTGAGGGCGGTCTCACTGAACAGGTGAGAGGCCAGGCCTCCCGCCAGCGCGGACACCCCCATGGTGGTTCCCGCCAGCGCGGCCAGCTTCCAGGAAATGACGTTGTTCCTGTGAAAGAGGAGCAGTGCCGCCATCGAGCCCATGAAGAGAATAAACTGGCCCGTGGCCGCGGCTTCATGCATGGGAATGCCAGCCAGCGCCAGAATCACCACATAGAAATTGCCGCCGCCCTTGCCCACCATCGTCATGAGCACGGCGACCAGCAGGACCAGCGCACTGATTGTGAAAAGAGATCCCATGATTTATCCTGCGACCAGCATGCCGTACAGCCAGCCGCTGAGCGTGGCCATGACTACGACCAGCCCCACAAAGGTCAGCGTTTTCTTCGGGCCGAGAATCGTGTTGATCACCAGCATGTTGGGGAGGGAGAGCGCCGGCCCGGCCAGCAACAGGGAGAGGGCGGGGCCCTGACCCATGCCGCTGTCGAGGAGCCCGCGCAGGATGGGGACTTCCGTCAGCGTGGCAAAATACATCAGCGCGCCGGTGATGGAGGCGAAGAAGGTGGTCCACAGCGGCCAGACCGTGGCGAGCCAGACAGGGATGGTGCTATCCGGCCGGCCCAGAATGGCCAGGAGGGGGGCGGGTGAGTCGCCCACCAGCGCCTGGATCCAGACGTTGGGGATAATGCCCGCATCCGCGCTGTCCGGGCTGCCGAGGAAGAAGCCGGCGGCCAGCACGCCCATGAAGAGCAGGGGAAGAATCTGTTTGGCAAAACCCCAGGACTGATCGCGCCAGTCTTTCAGTTCCACGCCGCCGAAGAAGGTCAAGGCGGCCAGCCCGACGGCGCCCGCCGCGAAGGCAGCCACTGGGAACTGCGGCAGGGCAAAGGCCAGGATCGCCGCCGGAACGGCCGACAACAGAACCCAGGCGAGCCGGACCTGAAAGAACCGCCACAGGCAGAAGCCCAGCAGACCCGCGAAGGAAGCCGTGAGAATCCATTTGGCTTGGAAGAGTGCCGCCCAGATTCCGGTGGATTCCTGGGGAGGGGCCCAGTTGGCGAAGATGAGAATGCCGACCATGGAAAGGAAATAGAGCCCGACCTGGCCCAGTGTGCGGCCGGTGGGATCGTCCTCTTCCAGGAAGACCTCCTGCACCTGCGCGGCCTTCGCGCGTTCCTCCTTACGGAAGATCCAATGCATCAGGAGGCCGATGACCACGCTGAACACGATCGCTCCGACCGCGCGCGCCACACCGAGCTGCCAGCCCAGGATGCGGGCAGTCAATACGATGGCCAGCACATTGATCGCCGGACCCGAGTAGAGGAAGGCTACAGCGGGACCGAGGCCCGCGCCCCGCATGTAGATGCCGCCGAAGAGCGGTAATACGGTGCAGGAGCACACCGCCAGAATGGTGCCGGACACCGATGCCACGGAGTAGGAGAGCCACTTCGGCGCCTTGGGGCCGAAGTATTTCATCACGGTGTTCTGGCTGACAAAGACACCGATGGCCCCCGCGATGAAAAAGGCGGGGACCAGACACAGCAGGACATGCTCGTGCGCGTACCATTTGGCCAGCTTGAGCGCTTCGAGAATAGCGCCCTGGAAACGCAGATGCTCAACCGGAAGGAAATAGATCCCGAGAAAGGCGACCAGCAGTCCCAGCAGGATTTTGACTTCTTTATTCATGGGGGGCTCCTACACCGCTGCCTTCCGGCGCTTCTGCCCTGTTTGAATGACCCCAAGCGTGCACTCCACGGCCTGAAGCATACAGGGGCAGGCCAGGTGATGGATTACTTGCTTGCCTTGTCGTTGCTCCGTAACAATGCCGGTCTTTTTCAGTTTTTCCAGGTGATGCGAGATCGTGGGCTGGGTGACGGCTGCCAGACTTCGGAGGTCGTTCACGCAACGGTCGCCGTGGCTCAGGGCCTCGACGATCAACACCCGGGTCGGGTGGGCGAGGGCTTTCAATATCTGAGCTCTGGCTTTGGCTTGAGTCGTGTTCATACAGATAAACATATATACATATGTCTATATGTCAAGTCGACAGGGGAAAGGAACGCATGCCACCAAAGGAGGGGCCCCGGATGGGAGGCGATTCCCGCTCCATCCGGCTCTTCGGCAAAAATGGGGTTGCCTCCTCGACAGGAAGGAAATGATTTCCGGTTGATTTCCGGTGTGGACTCCGTCACGATGTCGTCGACGAAAGACCCCGTTTATACAAGCCGGGGCCGCCTCGAAGCAAACGAAGGAGAAACAGCATGAAAAAGTGGGTGGGTTTGTTGATGGTTCTGTGGATTCCCCTGTGCGCCCGGGCGGTGACGTATCCGGAAGCAGTATTCATTCTCGATGCATC
Source organism: uncultured Verrucomicrobiota bacterium (assembly GCA_964526745.1). GTDB lineage: Bacteria > Verrucomicrobiota > Kiritimatiellia > CAIQIC01 > Lenti-01 > Lenti-01. Next base: position 40,320 of record CAZGMQ010000007.1, on the reverse strand, counting down.
CGGCAGCATGCTGGGGTCGGCGGGTGCCGAAACCAAAATGGCGGCGGCCAAGTCAGTGCTTCGCCAGGTGGTGCCGGCGGTGGCGCCGGAGGTGAAGATGGGGCTGGCGGCTTACGGGCATCGCCGGAAGGATGACTGCAGTGACATTGAGATTCTGATCCCGCCCGGCAGTGAGGACCGCGCGGCCATGCTTGCCGTGATCGAAGCGATGGATCCCAAGGGGATGACGCCGATCTCGGAGGCGATCCTGCAGGTGGCGGAAGTGCTGGATGGCCGGGACGCGGAAACCACGATCATTCTTGTGAGTGACGGGAAAGAGACGTGTGGCGGGGATCCCTGTGAAGTGGTCCGAGCCCTAAAGGCAAGCGGCGTCAAATTCATCCTGCATGTGGTGGGCTTCGATGTGACCGAAGAGGACAAGGCGCAGCTGTCCTGCATTGCACAGGCTGGCGGCGGTCAGTATTTTGGCGCATCGGATGCCGCGGCCCTGTTGGCGGCCCTCCAGGCGGTCTGCAAAGAAATGGAAGAGAAGGTTGAAAAGGCCAAAACCCAGTTGGTCCAGAAGGCGACCGGCTTGGGCAAGGTACGGATCATGTTCCCGGAAAGCGCATTGAAAAGCCTGGCCGGATTTAAAATCATCCGGAAAAGCGACGGCAAAGTCCTGAAAGAATCGGAATTCTCCGACGACGATTCCACCCATCCCTTGATGTCGGGCGATTACTCGCTTGTCCTTCTATTTGCCAATGCCAACTACAAGCCCCCGACAGAAATGCCGGTGGGTGATTTCACGGTGGTGAAGGGCGAGGTGGCTCAAGTCAAGTTCGGTTCACTGCTTTTCAACATCGCCGATGAGCTGACCAAGGCCCCGGTGGAAGCGATTGTGATCAGCAAGAGCGGAGGCGGAAGCGAAGTCCTGCGGGTAGAACCGCTGGGCAATGACTACTATCTGTATAAACCCAAAGCGCTGTTGCCGGGGACCTATGACGTGGCCTTCCAGTATCGCCGGAGTCCCGCGCCTCTCCCGGTGGCGACAGGTGTGGAGATTTCGGCGGAAACCGTGACCCCGCTGACGCTGGATTCCGGTTTGCAGCTGGTGCGGCCCGAGGGCACCAAAGTGACGGGATGGAATCTGCTGCCTGCCGGCGGCAGTGCGCCGATCCTGTCCGTTACCCGTCGGTGGGACAATGAAGAGCCCCTCTGGCGGCCGTTTGTCGTGCCGCCGGGAACCTATGACCTGCATGTGCTGGTCGACGGCATGGAGGAGGCGCTTCCGGTGGGCGAGGGAATCGTTGTCGGTCCCGGCCAGACCGTGAAGTTTCAAACCGGTCTCTAAGCGCTGAAAATCATCCACAATCGGTCTGACTCCGTGTGCGGAGTCAACCAAACGGCCAAAACGGCTCCAAAATACGATTTTGGGGCTCAACCATGCCTCAACATTGTGAAATCAGGCCGTTTTGGGCTATTTATGATGATTTCCTTCCATTTCCAGTCTCCAAATGAGCCGGTTGGCTCCATTTGAGCTGGCGGGACGGTGATTCGAAGAGAAAAGTGTTCCATGGCGTGAAAAAAGCGTGAAATAGCGGAGGAATTGTGTGAAACTGGGCCGCCAAAGATAAGGACGAATGGATATGAGCAAAGGAATGATTTGGGGTCTGCTGATTCTGGCGGTGTTTGTGGTGGTTTTAATCATGACACAGGGCCGGGTTGAGGTGAACCTGTTATCCATGGAAATGAAGATGAAAACCTCGTATGCGCTTCTGGCCGCAGCGGGTGTCGGTGTGGTGGCGGGAGCCTTGTTGCGCAAATGAACCATATGGATGAACTTCTGCGCCGCGGGGTGGTGATCGCGGCCCCCGAATCCATTGAAATCGGCGATGCCGTGGATCCGCGCCGCATTGCTCCGGGCGTGGTGATCCATGCCGGATGCAAGGTATTCGGTTCGCAAACGAGCATCGGGCCGGGCTGTGTGCTGGGGCGCGAAGGCCCGGTGACGGTGGAAGACTGTCAGTTGGGAGCCGATGTGCAGCTTAAGGGCGGATTCTGCAGCGGGGCGGTTTTTCTGGACGGTGCCATCATGGGCAGTGGCGCGCATGTCCGCGCCGGAACCATCCTCGAAGAGGGCGCAGAGATGGCGCACACGGTGGGCCTGAAACAATCTATTTTCTTTCCGTTTGTGGTCGGCGGCAGTCTGATCAATTTCTGTGATGCGCTGATGGCCGGGGGGCGAAGCCGCAAGGAGCACAGTGAAATCGGCTCTTCGTTCATCCATTTTAATTTTACGCCGCATGGCGACAAGGCGACAGCCTCGCTGATTGGCGATGTGCCCCGCGGGGTCATGCTGGATCAGGACCCGATCTTTCTGGGCGGTCAGGGAGGTATGACCGGTCCTTTGCAGCTGGAATACGGGACGATTCAGGCAGCGGGATCCGTGTTGCGCAAAGATGTACTCGAGGGCGGTCAGCTGGTGGTGCCGCCGGCGCCCCGTGCCGGGCGGCGGGCCTATGAAACCGGGTACGGCTCGGTAACCCGCCTGATGCGCAAGGGCGCGACCTATATCGGAAATCTGGCGGCTCTGGAGGTGTGGTATGCCCAAGTGCGTCATTCCGTTCTTTCGCGGACGGCCCATGGCGCTGCTTGTCTGGAGGGGGCATTGACCCAGCTGGCCGGTGCCCGCAAGGAACGCGTGAAACGGCTGGCCGGCGTGGTGGAGAAAATTGCGGCTGAGGACCGGTCGGCCATGAGTGAGGCACTCGTGCAGGCCCATGAAACCCTGTGTGCGGAGTGGCCGACGGTGCAGGAACGGCTGACTGCGGTCGGCGATGTGGAGTGTGCGGAGAAGACCGCCTTTCTCGAGGCGTGGGCCCACCGGATTGAAGAGTCGCACGTGGCCCGAGTGCAGGCGTTGCCCGAAGAGGCGAAGGCGGCCGGCCGAGCCTGGCTGCAGCAGATTGTAGCCTCAGCGGAACTGTCGGTTTGAACGAAAGCAGGAACGAACACATGAGCAGAAAATCGTTGTTTGGGACAGACGGCGTGCGCGGCATTGCCAATCGCGAGCCGATGATGGTGGAGATGGCTGTGAATCTCGGCCGGGCGGTCGGGCATGTGCTGAAGGAGCGCAAGGGCGGCAAGCGCCCGCGTGTGCTGATTGGCAAAGACACCCGCCTGAGCGGCTATATGATTGAAAACGCGCTGGTGGCCGGTCTCTGCTCGATGGGTGCGGATGCCATTCTGGTGGGAACACTGCCCACGCCGGGGATTGCCGTTCTGGTGGTCGAGCAGAAGGCGGATGCGGGATTCGTGATTTCGGCTTCGCATAATCCATTTGAAGATAACGGTATCAAACTGTTCTCCTGCGATGGCCACAAGCTGCCGGATGAGGAAGAGGCCGAAATTGAACGACTGATGACCGGGGACCAGTTGAAGGCTCTGCTTCCGATGGGCGGGGGCATCGGCAAATCCTTCCGCGTGGAGGATGCCCTGGAACGCTATATCGCGTTCTGCAAGCGGACCTTTCCGAAAGAGCTGGATCTGAGGGGAATGCGCATTGTGCTCGATTGCGGAAACGGAGCCACCTATAAGGCCGCGCCGGCGGTCTTCAAGGAACTGGGGGCCGCGGTGACCACGCTGCACTGCACCCCCAACGGATTAAATATCAATGCCCGCAGCGGCTCGCAACATACGGATGCTTTGCGAGAGCAGGTGCTGGCGGAACGCGCAGACATCGGACTGGCCTTCGATGGCGATGGCGATCGCCTCATCGTGGTGGATGAAACCGGCGTTGAACTGACGGGGGACCATATCCTCGCCGTCTGCGCGAAAGATCTGAAGATCCACTGCCATTTGAAAAACAATGTGGCGGTGGGCACCGTGATGAGCAACTTCGGGTTGCATGCCACCATGCGTAAACTGCATATTGAGCTTGTATGCAGTGCCGTCGGGGATCGATACGTGCTGGAAGCCATGCGAGAAAAGGGAGGCAACCTCGGTGCGGAGCCGTCCGGCCACATGATTTTCCTGGATCAACAGACTACGGGCGACGGCATCGTGGCCGCCCTCCAGCTACTCGCGGTGCTGCGTCGGACGGGCAAGGAAATGTCCGTTCTGGCTTCGATTTTGGAGGTGTCGCCGCAGAAGCTTGTGAATGTGGAAGTGGCGCGACGCCCCCCGTTGGAGACCCTGCCTGAATTGCAGTCCGCTATTGCGGCAGCAGAGAAGGAACTGGGCAGAGACGGCCGTGTGCTGATCCGGTATTCGGGCACACAGAATCTATGCCGGGTCATGGTGGAAGGGCCAACCGAGGAGAGGGTCGCCCAGTTGTGTGATCAGCTGACGGATGCCCTCAAAAAGAGTATTGGGTAATGGAAATCAAATGACGACTGTTCGCCATGAAGAGTCGCAATCAAAGAATATCAACAGTGAACATTGGACGGAAAGGGATTGGAGAATGAGTATGAAGAGCAGTTTGATCAGTTTGGCGGGCGTTGTTTTAATGGCGGTAACCTGTGGCGCAGCCGAACTGCGCGTGGCGACTGTGGATCTGGATGCCGTGTTTACGGCCCATCCGAAGACCCAGTCGGCAGAAGCGGATCTGAAGGTGGCAGAAGCGTCCATTCAATCCGAGATGGAGCAAATGGTTGCGGAAGGTCGGGGCCTGGAAGATCAGGTGGCGGAAATGCGGAAAGCCGCGAAGAATCCGATGTTGACCGAGACCGCCCGCATGAGCAAAAGCAATGAGGCGGAAGAGAAGCTGACGGAGCTGCAGGCCTTTCAGCTGCGCGTTCGCCGCACCCAGGAGACCAAGCTCAAACAGATGCGTGAAAAGGTGATGAAATCCCGCCAGGGCATTGTGGATGAGATGACAGCTGCCGTGGCCGCCTTTGCACAAGAAGAAGGCTATGACCTGGTGTTGGACAGTTCCGGCATGACCATGAATGCCGTGCCGCTGATGGTCTATTCGAAACCTGAATTCGATGTGACAGACAAGCTGATCGCGCGGATGAAGACTCTGGTCGCGAACTAGTCGGAGGTGCAGCGGTGTTTACAATGACAACGGGTGAATTGGCGGAGAAATTGGGCGCGACGTTGGAGGGGGATGCCTCTGCCGTTCTGACCGGCGTGGCGGACCTGCACGCCGCGACGGCGGGACAGGTTTCCTTTGCCGGCAGCAAGCGCTATCTGTCGGATGTGCCCGCCAGCGAAGCTGCGGCGGTGATTGTGCCAACGGATGCTCAAGTGGAGTCGCCGCAGCCGGCGTTGTTGCGTGTAGCGGATGTGGAGGCAGCTTTTGCGGCTACCTGCGCCCTCTTTGCACCGCCAGCTGTGGAAATGCCCCGCGGGGTACATCCGCAGGCCTGCGTGTCGCCGGATGCCAAGCTCGGTCTGAATGTTTCCATCGGCGCTTTTGCTGTGGTGGAGGCCGGCGCCGAGATTGGTGAGGGAACGACACTGTTTCCTCAGTCCTATGTGGGGCATGAAGCCCGACTGGGAGCAGACTGTCTCCTCTATCCTTTTGCAACCGTTCGCGACCGCTGCCTGCTGGGGAATCGGGTCATTCTGCACAGCGGAGCGGTGATCGGCGGCGATGGCTTTGGTTACGCCGTGGATGCACAGGGGGTCCGCACCAAGATTCCACAGACCGGCATTGCCGTGCTGGAAGATGATGTTGAAATCGGAGCGAACGCAACGGTGGATCGCGCACGCTTTGGCCAGACCCGTATCGGGAAAGGCTCCAAAGTGGATAATTTGGTCATGATTGCCCATAACTGCGTAATCGGCGATCACTCGGTCTTGTGCTCCCAAGTGGGACTGGCCGGCACGACCACTCTGGGTCAGCATGTGATCTGTGCGGGGCAGGCGGGCCTGGCTGGGCACCTCAAAGTGGGCGATGGGGCAGTGATTGGCGCCCAGGCGGGTGTCCCGAGTGATTTACCCGGTGGTCAGATGTATTTAGGTGCCCCCGCGGTGCCGCGTTTGGAATTCGGCAGGTCGATTGCCCATGTGGCGAGCCTTCCGAAACTCAAACAGAAGGTGAAGGCTCTGGAGGCGCGGCTGGCCGCACTGGAGGGACCGGACGCTTGACGGAGGGGGAGACGGGGGGATAGGCTTAAAAGACGGTGTCGTTCGGACATCGTTCAAATTCCAACCTGCGGGTGTATGTGATGACATTGACGAAAGCTTCTGAGAAGCAGATCGAAAAACTGGCAAACCAGGCCCAGGAGGGCTTTCTGGACAATCTGACCGGCGCCTTTTTCCGCCGGATCGACTGGTGGGCATTCTGGATTGTGTTGATTGCGACCTTTGTCGTGTATTTTTACACACTGGCTCCGACCGTTACGCTGGAAGATTCCGGTGAACTGGCGGTAGCGTCCGATTATCTGGGTGTGCCGCATCCTCCGGGCTATCCGATCTGGACCCTGATCACCTGGTTCTTCCAATGGGTCTTCCATGCGGTGACCTACAACGGTCATCCGAATCCCGCCTGGTCGGTGGGGTTGGCATCGGCGGTGTCCGGGGCCGGTGCCTGCGCGCTGGTGGCTCTGTTGATCTGTCGCTCTGGCGCCGATCTCCTTCGCAGCGTTCCTGCGCTGACCGACAAAATCGGGTTCCGTTCCGAAAACCTGCTGTGCCTCGTGGCCGGGATTTCCGGCGGTCTGCTACTGGCCTTCAGCCCTGTGCTGTGGTCCCAGAGTGTCATTGTGGAAGTATACAGCCTGAATGCCTTGTTTCAGATGGGCGTCCTGCTGCTGATCTATATGTGGATGTGCCGGCCGAAGAACGATAAGCTGCTGTATCTGGCAGCCTTCCTGTTCGGGCTGGGTCTCACAAATCATCAAACGCTGCTGTTCCTGGGTGTGGCGCTGGCCGTGGCCGTGTTGCTGAAGGATTCCAACCTGTTCCGTGACTTCGCTATTGCGGCGGTCCTGCTCGGGATCGTGTTCATTTTTGCAGCCAAGGGGCACTCCCTGTTTGATTCCGAAGTCGCCAAGACGCTCCCGGGCTATAACTCCGAGTTGTGGAAATGGTCCCAAGGGCCGGACTCCCAGGCGTTCTGGGTGTATAATGTGCTCTTTCTAGCCATCCCCATCGCGCTGGCCTTTGTGCTGCCGCATGGCCGGACAGTCTGCGTGACCATCCTGCTGGCCGAGTTGGGGGTCTCGTTCTATATGTATCTGCCGATCGCCTCGGAGCAGAACCCTCCGATGAACTGGGGCTATGCCCGCACCTGGGAAGGTTTCATGCATGCGGTGACCCGCGGACAGTACGAGGCGATCAAACCCACCGATATTTTCAGTGAGAAATTCATTTATCAGCTGGGAGCGTATCTCACGGATCTTCGAAATCAGTTCACGTTGCCCATCGCGGTGCTGGGTTTCCTTCCGTTCTGCGCGTGGGGCTTCCAGGTCGGCGAGAAACGCCGTTCCGCATTTCCTGTGGCGCTCGGCCTGCTGTTGGTGTCGTCCGTGCTGATTGGTCTGGAAACGATGGGCTGGTCCAATGCCGAGAAGCTCTACCGTCTTCTGATTGGTCCCATTCTGCTGATGGCGGGCTGGGGATTCTTTACCCTGCTGACCCTGTACCTGAAAAAACAGATCGCCGATCTGCATGGCTATTCTGCCGGAACGAAAGTGATGATCTGGGGGTTCCTCGCGGTGGTCGCGATGGGGGTCCTGTGGGTGGATGTGATGAGCCTGAAGGCCGTGTTCAAATCCTCCGGCGTGGTGCTGGGGCAGCCGGGCTATCTGTCCGGCGTGGGGAAAGCATTTTACCTCGGTCTGGTCTTCGGTCCACCGGTAGCCGTGGCCCTCTCCTGGGTGCTCAGTGGGTCCCGCTTCAAGCTGGACTCGGACCTGGGCGTCTCCCAGCAGCGCTGGCTGATCACCTCCATGACGGGGTTCTTCTCGGTCAGCGTGATTTTTCTGATCTTCCAGAATCCGCAGCTCGACATCCAGAACCTGTTCATCGGTCGGGTCCAGTTCATTCAGAGCCATGCGCTGTATGCCTTGTGGTTGGGCTATGGCATTTTGCTGTCGGCGGCCTGGCTGGAGCGGATGCTGGGCCGGGTGGCGTTGATGCCCGCGATGGGCCTCGCCCTGGCGCTGCCGTTTGTGTTGCTGTGGCAGAACGGCTATGACGAAGATCAGCTGCGGATTGTCGGCGGTGCCGAGCAGAACGGGCACGATTACGGCTGGCAGTTCGGGAACTGGGGATTGCAGGGTGTGGATGGTATCAAGGCGGATTTCGGGTATTGGTATCCCGATGAAGAGGAGTTTGCTGAGCAGTGGGGGGCCTATCCCACGCCGGACTACCCGCCTCCGATGACCCCCAACGCCATTTTCTACGGGGGGACGGATCCCGGACGGTTTGTGCCGACCTATATGATCTATTCTGCCGATGTGCGCCCGGATGTCTATCTCATCACGCAGAACGCCCTTGCGGACAACACCTTTATGAACATCACCCGCGACCTCTACGGGGACACGATCTATATTCCATCGCTGGAGGACAGCAACGAAGCCTTCCGCAAGTATGTGGACGATGTGAATGCCGGGCGCATTCAGGCCGGCGCGGATATCAAGATCGAAAACGGCAAGGTCAGCGTGCAGGGTGTTGGCGGCGTCATGACTATCAATGGCATTCTGGCCGAATTGATTTTCAAGGAGAACAAGGCCCGCCACGATTTCTATGTGGAGGAAAGCTATGTGATCCAGTGGATGTATCCGTATCTGACGCCCAACGGCCTCATCCTGAAGCTGAACAAAGAGCCCCTGCCCAACGGGCCGCTGGATTCGCAACTCGTGGAGAATGACCACAAGTTCTGGGAATGGTATACGGCCTGGCTGCTCGATCAACCGAAGTTCCAGCGCGACATCTGTGCGCGTAAATCCTTCTCCAAGCTGCGGAGCGCGATCGCGGGGATTTATGATTACCGCCGCATGTATGGCGAGGCGGAGTATGCGTTTAAGCAGTCGATCGAACTGTATCCGCTCAGCCCGGAGGCGAACTTCCGCCTGGCTCAGATGTATATGAACATGCAGCGCTTCGATGAGGCGGAGTCCATCATCCAGTGCTTTGCAGACCAGGACCCCGCCAACGAAAGCGCGAAGGGCTTCCTGGCCCAGATCGAGAACACGACAAAGATGGCCAAGCGCCGGAAGGCCGTTGAGACCAAGCAGCGCGAAACGGGTGCCCTGACCCCGGACGAGGCGTTGGAACTGGTGTCGATCTATCGTGCCTCCAACATGCAGGGGGCCTATCAGAATCTGGCCACGCGTCTGATCAACGACCAGGCGCTGCCCACGCAGCATTTGCTGGCACTGGCTAGTTTCTTTGCGCAGGACCAGCGCGTTGACGCACTGATCGTGGCGTTGGACCAGTATGTGAAGCGGGATCCGAACAATCTGGATGTGTGGCTGGACCTGGCGGCCGCCTATGCATTTGTGCGCCGGGATGCCGATGCCGTTTCCGCCGCGCGCCGCGCCATCGAGATCGGCGGCGACCAGGCCCGTGAAGCGATTCTGCGGGATCCGCGTTTTCAGACGTTGTCCACCAATCGCGACTTCCGCGCGCTGTTCCCGCGGCAGACGGCGCGGCCGGCGGCGCCGGTTTGGCAGGGGGGTGCTTTGCCCAACCTGCCCGGCATGGCGAGATAGCGCCGGTGACTTCTTCCTCCGGTGCGGCCGATTTTTCGGCGCTGACGCCCGATGTCGTGATGGACCGCACCGAGCAGGTGTCGGGTCATCGCGCCTCTGGGATCTGTCGCCCGCTGACCTCCTATATCAACCGCGTCTATGAAGTGGGACTGGAAAATGGCGACTTCCTGATCGCCAAGTTCTACCGACCCGGGCGCTGGGATCACGTGGCCCTGCAGGATGAACATGATTTTCTGCTCGAGCTGGCCGAGGCGGAACTGGCGGTTGTGGCGCCGATTGCCGATGCGGCGGGGGACACTCTGCACGAGGAGGGGGGGATTGCCTTCACGCTGTTCCCACGCAAAAGCGGTCGGCCTTGCGATGAACCGCAGCGGAGTGAATGGCTCCAGATCGGCCGCCTCCTCGGCCGGATCCATCAGGTGGGATCGCAGCGTGCCGCGGCCCATCGTATCGTGCTGGACCCGCGTCGCTCCTCGCAGACCCATCTGGAATTTCTCCGGGACTCCGGTGTGATGCCGTCGGAAGTGGCCAGCCGCTATTTGGATGCCGCCCGGCGGATTCTGGACCGGATCGCTCCGTTGTTCGACGGGCTGGAGACGCAGCGTCTGCACGGGGATCTTCACCGCATGAATCTGCTCTGGCGCCCCAGCGAGGGATTCCATGCCATCGACTTCGATGACATGGTCATGGGTCCCGTCATTCAGGATCTGTGGATGCTCCTGCCAGACCGTCTGCCGGCGGCGCGCATAGAACTGAATCAACTGCTCGAAGGCTATGAGACCTTTGCGGAATATGATGATGCCCAGACACGGCTCATTGAGCCTTTGCGCGCGATGCGCTACCTTCACTATGCCGCTTGGTGTGCTCGCCAAAAGGCCGATGGTGCCCGTGGGCTCCTTGGGGCGGAGTGGGGCGGCGCCGACTTCTGGCGTCGCGAACTGGCCGATCTGGAGCGGCAGGGCCAGGATATCCAGGACCTCGCGAAGGTCTAGATCATCGGATCAGGCGCGGAGCGATCGCTCCACCTGTTCCGCAATTTTCATGCCGTCGACCGCGGAGCTGACGATGCCGCCGGCATACCCGGCGCCCTCGCCGGCGGGGAACAGTCCCCGCGTGTTCTCCGATTCTCCCTCGGCGGTGCGCAGCACCCAGAGGGGGCTGGAGCTTCGGGTCTCCGGGCCATACAGAACGGCGTCCTCCGGCTGTACGGGTTTCAGCTCCTTCAGCATGGGGGGGAGGGAGGCCTCCAGCGTTTGGATGACAAAGTCAGGGAGGATCGACCGGAACTCCACCGGCGCGACGCGGGTGCAGGATCCGCCTTCGGGAAGAGAGGGGGAGACCTGTTGTGACAGGAAGTCCATGAGGCGAACCGCCGGCACGGCGTAGTCGTCTCCACCGGCTTCGAAGGCGGCCCGTTCTAGGTTGCGCTGGAACTCCATGCCGGCCAGCGCGGGCGTGGCGTGCGGCGGATAATCTGCCGGATCCACCGGGACCAGAAAAGCGGCATTGCCCATGGGCATGGATCGTGACGCATAGCTCATGCCGTTGGTTGTGAGCCGGCCGGGTTCCGAGGCGCAGGCAATGACCCGTCCACCGGGGCACATGCAGAAGCTGTAGCAGGGGCGGATGTGGTCGGATCCCCGCCGGGTCAGGCGGAAGTTGGCGGCGCCCAGGAGGGGGTTGCCCGAAAAACGGCCGTATTGGCTGCGGTTGATGTCCGGTTGTGGCACTTCGAGTCGGACCCCGACGGCGAAAGGCTTAGCCTGTAGCGCCACCCCGCGCCGGGCCAGCATCGTCACGACATCGCGTGCGCTATGCCCCGCCGCGAGCACACAGGCTGTGCATGCGCGTTCTTCGCCGTTCAAAACGACGGCCCGCAACTGCCCCTTTTCGATGACGAGATCATCCAGGCGGGATTCAAACTGGACCTCGCCGCCCGCCGTGATGATTTCTTCCCGGATGCGCGGCAGAATGTGCATCAGACGGTCGCTGCCGATGTGCGGCGCTGCATCGATGGTCACCGAGGCGTCGGCTCCGCAGGCATGCAAAATCTCCATGAACTGTCGGACCCGGACCCGCTCTTTGCTGCGGGCGGTGAGTTTGCCATCGGAAAAGAGGCCCGCACCGCCTTCGCCAAAGAGCACATTGCTTTCGGGATCCAACTGCCCTTGATTCCAGAAGGCGGCGACCTGAGGCGCTCGATCCGCAGCGGGTTTGCCGCGATCGATGAGCAGGGGACGGGCTCCGGCTTTGGCCAGCTGATAGGCGGCCATCAGGCCGGCCGGACCGGCGCCCACCACAATGGGGCGCGGGGCTCCGCTGGGAAGAGGCGGTAGGGGGGATTCTGTTGGGGGGGGGCTTTCCGGAATGATTTCGACAACCGGGGGGCTGGCGGATGGCGGCAGAGTGGCTCGCGAGTAGGTGGCTTCCACGGTCAGGACATGGGTGGGTTCAGGATTCCGTGGCCGGACATCTAGAGAGCGGCGAAGGATCACCACATCTGAGAGAACCCCGGGCGGACAGCCTAGCTTGCGGCTGATGCGTTGAAGCAGATCAGGCTCATTGGCCTGGAGGGGAACATTGACTTGTTGAATGCGGAGTCTCATGCCGGAGTTCTATCGGATCAGACGCGAGAGCGCAAGACGCGACAGAACCGGCATCACAGCGCAGCCCATCTGCCGCAGCATGGGTCTGAGAATCGGAAGGACGGAACATGTCAGAGTCCGCGCTCCCGGATGTCCGGAGATCAGTCGCTGTCGAGTATGGCGCGGACTTTGGCCGACAGCTCCTGCCGGGTGAACGGCTTCTGGAAGAAGTGAATGCCTTCATCTATCACGCCCTGACTGGCAATGATGTCCGCCGTGTAGCCGGACATGAACAGACATTTCACTTTCGGGAAAAGGGCTTTGATTTCGATCGTCAGAGCAGGCCCGTTCATTTCGGGCATAACAACATCTGTCAGCAGCAGGTGCAGATCCCCCGAGTGTTCTTCGGCGAGACGGATCGCCTCTTTTGGGCTGGCGGCGGCTGAAACGGTATAGCCCAGTTGCTTCAGCATATGCTCGGTCAGACGGAGAATTTCCTCATCATCCTCCACCACAAGTATCGCTTCCCGTCCCTGGCCGCCGGGAGTCGGCACCTCGGTTTCTGTGGCGGACACGATGCCTTGTGTGGAGACCGGCAGATAGATGTGGAAGGTGGCACCTTGCCCTGGCTTGCTTTCGGCGCGAATGATGCCCTTGTTCTGCTGAACGATCCCGTACACGGTAGCCAGCCCGAGGCCGGTCCCGTGCCCCATTTTCTTCGTGCTGAAGAAGGGTTCAAAAATATGCTCAATCACGCCAAGTTCCATTCCGCTGCCGTTGTCGCGGATGCTCACTTGGACAAATTTCCCCGGAGTGAACCCAATGTGTTCTGAGCAATACGCGGCATCGAATGCCACCGCTTCGGTGGTCAGGGTGATGCGGCCTTCTCCCCCGACCGAATCCCGCGCATTGAGACAGAGGTTGACGAGAATCTGATCGATCTGTGTGGGATCCATCTTGACGGTGGGCAGATCGGGCTGGGGCCTCCATTCGAGTTGAACCCCTTCGCCAATCAGCCGCTTCAGTATTTTTAGCATGCTTTCAATCGTCTGGTTGAGATCGAGGACCCGGGGAATGACCGCCTGCTTCCGGGCAAATGCCAGCAGCTGTTTGGTCAGATTGGCCGACCGTATGGCCGTCTTGCGGATTTCTTCTACATTGTCGAATGCGGGGCTGTCAGGCGGCAGGCAGTCCAGCGCCAGTTCAGCATTTCCAAAAATGGCCTGCAGTAGATTGTTGAAATCATGGGCGACACCGCCGGCCAGGCGGCCGACCGATTCCAGTTTCTGAGCCTGAAGGAGCTGTGCCCGCAGTTTTTCCTGTTCCATTTCAGCCTGGACCCGTTCTGAAATATCGCGGGCCACAGCAATCAGGACATCCTGGCTGAAATATTTTCCTTTGTTGAGAATGACCTCTTTGGGGAAGACCTCTCCATTTTTTCGTACCGCCCAGAATTGGAAGCGCACGGGGATCCCGGTTTCAAATACGGATTTAGACTGTTGATTGATCCGGTCCAGGTCATTCCGGCCCGGTGCGGCCACGTCGGCTGGCGTCTTGCCGAGCAGCTCTTCTTTGGAATAGCCATACATGAGTTCAGCGCCTTTGTTCACATCGATGAAGGCTCCGCCGGGATCCTGAATATAGATGGCTTCCGTGATGGAATTCAACAGGTCCAAATAGCTTTCTTTCGCACGCGTGATGCTCTCTTCGGCTTCTTTTCGTTCCGTGATATCCCGGACAATGGTGATCGCCGTGTTCTGGGTGCAGGGGGCCACCCGGGCCTCAAAGGTTCGCAACAATCCGTTCTCGGGAATCGTGTAGTGAATTTCCTGCAAGTGGCCGGTATCCACCGCGTCCTGAATGGCCTGTTTGCACTGTTGTGCAATCGGTGGAGGAAGGAAATCGGCTATATTCTGATGAATGATTTCTTCAGCAGGTGCAATGAGTAATTCCGGATGGGGCGCATGAATGGCCAGATATTCCCCCTCCCGGTTATTGATGAAAATCAGGTCCGGAATCGCGTTGACCAGAGCCTGATGCTCGGCTTCGCTGGCTCGGAGGGAGTCTTCGACCTGTCTCCGTTGTGAAATATCCTGCATGACCCCGTGAACGGTGGTCGGAACGCCAGCTGCATCCCGCTGGTAGGTGGCACTGTTCCGGATCCACAGAGGCTCTCCAGCCCGTGTTAAAACGCGGTACTCCAGGAAGAACGGTTCGGCTGTGATATTATGACGCAACACTTCCGCCACGACCTGATCCCGGTCTTCTGGGGCCAGCTGCTGAATCCAGAAGAGCGGAGTGGAGAGCCATTCCTGCTGCGTAAAGCCTAGCATGGACTGGACCTGTGGGCTGATATATACGGTGTGGGGTTCCGGCAGCAGATCCACAATATAGGTGATGCCCGGCAATTGTTCTGCCAACTGGCAGAAACGCTCTTCACTCTGCCTCAACAGTTCCGCTTTAACCAGTTTCTGATGGGGGCTATCCGCTTCGCGCTTCATGAGGCCTCTTGCTGTAGCTTGACTCTCAGAACTTCTGAATCCATTGATACCCAGTGGTATCTACGTCCATTGAACAGTGTAGGAATCCCGCAGGGGATGTGTCAAGGAAAGGGCGGGAGTTCCGCTGGAATCTAATAGAAAACGAACATCGGCGCGGCGGTAGGGAGGTGCTTTCTGGATATAAAAAGACCGACCTCCGCACAAGGCGGAAGCCGGTGGATTCATTCGGATCAAACGGATCAGGCTGCAGCGGCCGGAATGGCTTCCTGCTTCTGATAGGTCGCGCTGCCGAAGGCCAGCATGGGAAAGAAAATAATGGGTAGGAAAATCATTCCCACCACATATCCGCCACCCTTGCCGAATTTCTCTGCCATGCCGACATAGATGAGAATCATCGCAACAAGGTTGGCAAAGGGGATGAAAAACAGGATGAAATACCAAGCGGGTTTACCGGCGATATCAAGCATCACAAAAAAGTTATAAAAGGGGATCAAGCTTGCCCAACCCGGCTTTCCGGCCTTGGTGAAGACTTTCCACATCGTGACAATCATGAAGACGATGAGGGCCACATAGATGACCGTTGCGATGCCGAAACTACCCGCTTGAGCTGTTGTTACTTCGTATTCCATGGTTGTTCTCCTTTAACTTCCCCTGCAGAGGGGGGTGATAAATAGCCAGTCCATAACCTGTTGTAGATTAGAAGAGCGGCTTGACTTCGCGTCAAGGATGGCAGGGGGATGCACCGGAGTCAAATATGGAATTGCCGGGGAACGAATTATTCTATCCCAGCAACTTGGTGCCCAGCAGTCCGATCGAGAAGCCAAAGACCGCGCCGAGGGCGGGACCCCAGCGGTGTCGCAGTTTGGAGGATGGAGCAATGTCCTGGAAAATCAGATAGAGGATACCGCCGCTGGCGAAGATCATGATGCTGGCCGTGAGCGGGGGGCGGTTCTGCAGGAAGAAATAGCCCAGGGCGCCGGACACCGGTCCGGCCAGACTGGCGACCAGAAGCGCCGTTAGCGCATAGCGGGCGGATTTGCCCATCGCCGTCAGCTCGCGATAGGCATTGAAGCCCTCCGGCAGATTCTGTGCGCCGATGAACAGTGCCAGCAGCATACCCAGCCGGGGGTCATGTCCGAAGACGGCTCCCAGCGAGATGGCTTCCGGCACAAAATCCATCATCATGGCCATGAACTGCGCGCGGCTGCCGCCCTGTCGCGCCAGGGAAATGTCCAGGAGGCAGAAGGTCACGCCGCCGGCACAGAACAGAATCACGAGCTGCCCCGGTTTCAGAATCTGGAGTCCGGCGGGGGTCAGCGCAAATGCGATAGCGGCCACCAGCAGGCCGCCGCCGAACGCCATGGCCCCGCGAATGACCAGTCGGCTGAGGATGGATGGTTTCCCCCGGACCCGACTGGCGAGCAGGCCGCCCATAAACGAAAGCAGTCCCGCCAGCCAGGTCGAGAGCAGAATAGTCGGTAAAAGATGCATAAGGGTCGTCCGCCTTGATCAATGGTTGAGTGATGCCTTCACTCTAAGGGATTTGCCGGTCGGCGTGGAGAAATATTTTCCAGGCTCTGTTCAGCCGGGAGCCTGCCCGTACCAGTTATAGAAGGCGAGGATCTTCCCAGCCTCGTTCCACTGGACCTGCAGGGCGTTTTCCATGCGGGCATCGGCGGTCTGGACCCGCACGACCAGCGCCGCTGCATTTCTCTCCGTATCGAGAATCCGATCGGTATACTTCACCGACATTTCCTTCACTTGAGTAAAGAATTCCGCATAGAGGACTCGGATTCCTCCGCGGTCCGTTTCCCGCTTGGTGTTCCACGGGGTGTCTGGGTCGCTCCCCGCACCATGAACCAGATGGTCGATCCGCTCCGCGAACAGCGCGGCGACAGCATCGGCATCCCGGCTCCGTACAGCGGCCGCATAGGCATCGATCCGGTCATTGAGCTCTTGTCGTGTGGGCATCCGTCCCTCCGTGTGTTGAATCAAGTCCCGTACCACCAATAGCCGATCAGGAACAGGAGAACAGGAAGGGCGCAATAGACCGTCACCAGGGCGACCCGCTGGCGATCAGATTCCTTCATGCGGCGAACCCGCAGCTCTTGTTCCTCTTTCAGAAACTTCAGATAGGCCTCGTCATTGGAATGCTTCGGATGCGTATGAGTATGAGCATGCTGCGGATTAGTGGTGAACAGCCCGCGATCGCCGATCTTCCGCTGGGTTTCTTTTCGAAATTGTCGAAGTGCGAATCCTGCCAGTAAACTCATGGCCGTCTCCCGCCGGGATCATCCCGATAACAAGACGTAGTATATTCCAAGCGGCAGGCCCCTCAAAGCACTATTTATCCATGGAAAGGTCTTGGCTCACACAGGCGGATGCCGATGGAGGCGATGGGCAGAGCAGGGTTTCCAGACAATGATCCTGAATACCGTAAAAGGTCTTGAGAGCTTCTATCTCGGCGAGCCGTTCCTCCCGGTGGGCGGGGACCGCCTGCTTCACCGCCAGAATCATTTTGTTCTTGCTCGTGTGCTCCAGCGAAATGAATTCCAGAATCTGGGTCCTATATCCGTTGGCTTCCAGCAGCAGCGCCCGCAGGCCGTCCGTCAGCATTTCCGCTTCCTGTCCCAGATGGATGCCATGCTTCAGGAGGGGCGCCAGCATGTCCGGCGGCTGCATCTGAGGTCGGAGCTGCTTATGACAGCAGGGCGCGCACAAAATCATATCCGCCCCGGCGCGGATGCCCATGGAAAGGGCCTGATCGGTGGCTGTGTCGCAGGCATGCAGGGCGATCATCACCTGGATGGACTCTGGCGTATAGCTGGTCAGGTCGCCCTGACAGAACTGAAGCCCCTCCAGGGAGAGCGAGGCGACCTCCTCATTGCAGAAGGTTACGAGGTCCTCGCGCAACTCAATGCCGGTGACCTGGGCCTCAACACCGAGCGTGTTCCGGAGCAGGTCATGGATGGCAAAGGTCAGATATCCCTTTCCGGATCCGAAATCAACGACCTGCACGGATGGGGCTTTCGCCAGTGCGGAGGTGGTGAAGGCGTGCTGGAAGAGTTCCAGGAATTTATTGATCTGTTTCCATTTCCGGGACATCGAGGCCCGGATCTGATGGCGCTCGTCTGTGATCCCCAGTGCGGTCAGGAACGGCATGGCGGGATCCAGAAAGCGCTCTTTCTCCCGATTATGTGTTTCGGGGGCGGAGGTGCCGCCTTCCAGAGACCGGCCATTCCAGAAGCATTTGCCTTTTTTGCTGAACTCGATCTGGATCTCCTCCGTCGCGGTGAACAGGTGAGCGCTCCGGAAAGGATTGCCTAGATGCTCATCAATCGATCGGAGGCCTTCGGAAACGGACGTGTTCTTTGTTATTTCCTGCGTGTTGTAGATCGTGACAAAGGAAAGGCAGATTTGTCCTTTGACCTCTAGTTGCCGGACCAGGACACGCTTCAGCGTGGATTCAGGCCCTCTGTATTTTCCGAGAACCAGCTTCACAAAGGTTTTCTTGTCCAGATGGCTTCGGAGCCGGGCAAGAAACTGCTGACGGGTGTCGGGAGTAGCGGATGGAGGAGCACGGTCGGCCATAATCGGGTCTTTCATTCATGTGCGGATGCGCAACGGAAACAGAAGGTAAACTGCGGGACAGGCATTGAAGCTACGCCTGGGTGGAGGGCGGAGTCAAGGCAAGGGGAACAGGGGGGGGGTCGGGCAGACACCAGATTCCCCGGTCCGCGCCTCAGTTGAATCAGGAGCGTTGGCCCTATTGAGCCCGCTATAGAATTTTCCAGATTCTAACGGTTTCACAACCAATTCATAACCATCGGATGTGCGGGGAGGGGCATACTGTCACCATGACATGGATTCTGAAAATTATTGATGCGCTGGATAAGGCGTTTTTCCCCCGGAGAGTCACCCGGGCGCGTCGCCGCGATCTTTCCCGTCTGCAGGAAGTGAATGACAGGACAGAATCAATGGGTTCCGGAGCGGTCTGATGAACCGGCGCCTGTTTATCCTGTGTCTGGCAATTTGCCTAATGATGACCTTGCTGGCCGGTTGTGCGAACCTTCATCAGGCGGCCGGCAATGGGGATCAGGCGGGGGTTGAGTACTTTCTGCAAAAGGGCGATAACGTTAACGCGCGGGATGTCCATGGTCGAACGCCGCTGATGTTGGCGGGCGTGGACCTAGACCTTATCCGCTATCTGGTGGCAGAGGGCGCGGATGTGCGCGCCCGTGACCAGAGCGGGGAAACCGCCATGATGAAGGCGGCCCTTGTCGGCCGGCCGGATGTTGTTAAATATTTGGTGGAGCAGGGTGCCGATGTCAACGCGACAGATGAGTTTGGGCGAACCCCTTTAATGCGTGGCGCCGCCAAACTGGATGTGGTGAAGTATCTGGTTCGGCAAGGTGCAGATGTAAATGCCCGGGACATGAATGGGGATACCCCTTTGAAATGGGCCTCGGTTTTCGGGAAGCTGGATGTCGCCAAATATCTGGTGAATCAGGGCGCCGATGTGAATGCCCGGGATAACAAAGGCGAAACTCCTTTAAAGTGGGCCGTAACGTTCGGGCGGTTGGATGTTGCCAAGTATCTGGTCCGTCGGGGCGCGGATGTCAACGCCTGCAACGACGAAGGGGAAACTCCGCTGATGCGGGCGCCCGGCGAACTGAAGTTCGCAAAATATCTGGTGAACAAAGGGGCGGATGTCAACGCCCACAGTGTTGATGGTCAGACCCCGATGATGGTGGCCAGCGAAAGGGGTCATTCCGATCTGGCCCGTTGGCTTTCCTCTAAGGGCGCCCTCGATTGATTCCAATCCCCGGCGTTCCGGCTGGTGGATCCATCGCATGAAGGGTGAGCCGGAAGGTGGTGCCTTCGTCTTCAGTCGAACTGAAATCAACCAGTCCCTTGAGCACCCTCTCTCCGAACAGTTTCATGGAATAAGTCCCGATCCCTCGGCCGGCGTCCTCCTTGGTGCTGAAATTCCGCTGGAAGATCCGTGCGGCGACTTCTGGCGAGAGGACGGCGTGGTTCCAGACGTTGAAGGTAACCCGGCCGGGCTGGGTTTCGACGCCGACCCGGATCAGACCGCCCGGGTCGGTGGCTTCCAGCGCATTCAGAATCATATTGCTCAGCACCCGCGACACCAGGGATAGGTCGGTCTGGAGAGTCCCTTTCGGATGCTCCGGCAGAAAGTCGATGAACTTCCCCTTGGCGACGGGATGGTTGGCAAAGAATGCACGAAGCTCCTCCACGATGCGCGCCAGTGGATATTCGCACCACTGCGGTTGATAGGTGTGCTCTGTGCCTGCCGACAGGCACTGCTGGATGGCGACTTCCTTGATCAGTCGGGAAGAGGCTTCATGGACGGCATGGGCCAGTTCGGAGGGCTGTTCCATGAGCAGTCGTTCGCTGGCACCGGAGAGCATCCCCAGCATATTATGGATATCATGAAAAAAGGTCCGTTCCAGCGCGGCCCATTGCTGTTGTTGGGTGATGTCCTGGAGGAAGATCAGCAGAAAGCGTTTGTCCTCCACCTGAACGGGTTGGCACCGGACGAGCAGGGACAACTCGATCGGTTGACCGTTCCGGTGCGCTGACAGCGCACAGATCCGCTCTTCCGGGGTATTGCCCTTCAGGCTGGTCACCATGGCGATGGCTGCTCCGCAGGTGGAGCAATAGCGGGTGCTGCCGCAGGTGTGACCGGGTCCATCGTGCGCATGGACGCATCCCAGCGCTTCTCCGAGCCGCAGACCCAGCGCCAAGCTGGCATCCTCAATGCCCAGCAGATCCAGAAACGTATTGTTCAGGGCAATAATCTGCCGATGCTCATCCACAATAGCCAGCAGCCCGCCGATGGATTGAAGCAGCCCGGACATCACCGGATTGGAGCTCACCAGCTCGATTTCCTTCTTCAGTTCTTCAGGCTCAACTTTTTCCTTGGGGGCAAAGGTGGTGTTCATAGCAAGCCTTCTGTGGAAGCCGTAAATGACAATCGGCTTGATCCGTCTGTTCCGCTTGTCTTCATCTGCACTCCTTAAAGGGGGCGAACGGACGGGAAGAAGGGAGCCGTTCCACCCACTGGTGGTACTGTACGCCCGTCTGCCGCTGTAAGAGAGGAAATTATCCTGATTTTCATTCAGTCTGTCGGGTCTGTCTGGTTGTTTTGTTGGCGGCTCCTCGGGCGGAGAGGGACCGGGGGCATTTGGAAGGGTTGAAAAGTGTGGAGAATTGAGGGGATGAGCTGGCCTGTCGGCTCAATACGGGGTATACTAAAGCCAGTTGCTAGCTAAACATTAAAAAGGAGCGTAACCTATGAGAAACTGGCTTATTCAACACTTCAAACTGGAAGAGGCGGGGAGCACACCGCGCCGGGAAGTCATCGGAGGTCTGACCACCTTCCTGACGATGGCCTACGTGATTTTTGTGATTCCCGGGATGCTGTCTGATCCCGCAATCGGCATGCCGAAGGAAGCACTGATCACGGCCACGATTCTGGGTGCGATCTACGGGACCTTGGTGGTCGCGCTATACGGCCGGGTTCCCTTTGCACTGGCCCCCGGAATGGGGCTGGGCGCCTATTTCGCCTATTCCCTTTGTATCGGTTCCGGCGTGCCGTGGCAGATTGCGCTCGGCGCCGTCTTTATCTCCGGGCTGGTTTTCCTGATCCTGGGCATTCTCGGCATCCGGCGAATGATCGCTGCCGGGATCCCGGAGTCGCTGCAACTCGCCACCGGGGCGGGGATCGGGCTGTTCATTCTCTTCATCGGGCTGCGCGGTCTGGGCGTCATCCAAGGCAGTCCCGCTACACTGGTGACCATCGGCGCGTGGACTCCGATAATGGCTCTGGGGTTAATCGGCGTCCTGATTTGTGGCGTGCTGGAAACCAAGAAGGTCACCGGTGGTCTGCTTATCGGAATCGCCGTCACGACACTGCTGGGTGCCCTGTTCGGGCATGTCGCCACACCGGGTGGAGTGATATCCATGCCGCCAAGCATCGCCCCGATTCTGGGCAAGCTGGATATCCGTGGGGCGCTGGTTCCAGCGCTGATCGGCCCCATCTTCGCGCTGATGTTTGTGGATCTGTTTGACTCCCTAGGCACGATGATCGCCTGCGGCAAGGACAGCGGCATCCTGAAGAATGATCCCAAGATGATCAAGTTGGAGCGGGCCCTGAAGGTCGATGCCAGCGCCACGATGCTGGGTGCGGTGCTGGGTGTCCCGACGGTCACCACCTATGTGGAAAGTGCGGCGGGCATCTCGGCCGGCGCACGGACCGGCTTGGCTTCGGTTGTGACGGCGGCCTGCTTCGCGGCCGCGCTGCTGTTCTCGCCCCTGATTGCCATTGTACCGGCCTTTGCGACGGCGCCGGTTCTGATCATCACGGGTGTCTTCATGTTCAAGAATATCCGGCACCTGGACTTCACCCGGCTCGACGAACTGATTCCGGCCGTGCTCACGCTGATTCTCATGCCCTTGACCTATTCCATCAGCATCGGTATCGCGGTCGGGTTTGTCAGCTGGACCCTGCTGAAGGTGCTGACCGGCCGCTTCCGCGAGGTCAAGGCCAGCATGTGGGTCTGCACGGTGCTGGCCCTCTTCGCGCTGGCCGAAATGATGCTTCCCAACGGCCTGCCGTTCCTGGCCCGTTAGATCGCCGGACACAGAAAGGGCGCGGGAGCAATCCCGCGCCTTTTTCATTGCCATCCGCAGATGGTCTTGTGGACAGATCGGTTATAACCGCCAGACCAGCAGTGCCTGTACCGCGCTCTCTTCCTTGTCGCCGCCCAGCTTGTTCATCCAGTATTGATACTCGATACCGGCGAACAGCTGATTGGAGCCCAGTCCGATCAAGTCACCCAGATCCAGTCGGACCTGGGGCTGCGCCAGAATCCATTCCTTGACGTCGCCGAATTCACCGCTTCGGGCGCCCACATACTCCACATGGCCTTCCATATTCCACTTGGTGGGGCCGAGGACCAGTTGTTTCGTGGAGAAGTTGAAATCAACCATCCAGCTGTCGCCTTCCTTCGGGGCTTTGTCTTCTCCGCCGCGATTATCGGTCAGGTAGGCCATGAAGTCGGTATTCGCAAACGCGAATCCGGGAATATCCCAGGCTAGCCGTACACCGGGCAGATAGACCTGTGCGCCGGCTACGGCCGCGAAGTTATATCCGGCGAGCACGCCGAAGTCATTGATCGGCCCGATCTTCAGGTCGTTGCCTGTAATCTTGCCGAGGCTCAGATTCATGTAGACCTCCGCGTAGGCATCCAGATCGCCGCCTTTCGGGGAAATCAGATCCACAAAGAAGAAGTTGTCACCATACTTCCACCCGCTTGCGTGCTGTAGCGTCCATACGAAGGTGTCCGTACTTTCAGGAACGAATGGATCGTCCAGCTCCCCGTAGGCGAACTGGAATTCAGTCGTGCTCCAGTCCGCAGCCGTGGCGGGGTTGAGCCCCATACCGGCTAGTACAAGCCCCGCACAAAATATTACGTTCACGAATCGGTTTTTCATCTTGTTATCTCCTTGGGTTGAGGTGATTGCCTTCTTGGCTGATAGTCTACGACCGGTCCGTACCGGCGTCAAGGGGTGGGATGCTTTCTCGGCATCGCTTCACCTTTGTCCGGGAGCGGGTAAATGACCATCAGGAGCTGGGTATCCGGTCGGTGAACACGTGGCGGTTATTCGTCGATCGTCTTCAGGACCTGATAGAGCGGCCCATGAACGGAGCAGGAGGGAGACACCCCGATCGGGCTATACTCAATCACGCCGCCCTCCGGGCAACTGGACTCCAAATTGCCCCCCAGAATCTCATTGACGGCCTGGACATCCACCTCTGAAAAGTCACCGAGTCCCTCTTTCATGGCCAAGGTGTCTTTCGCGGCCTCGATTTTTTGCATGTGGGTGGTGCAGACGACAGCGTGGGCTTTGTCGAGGCCGCCTGCCACGGCAGGGATCAGAATGACGACGAAGAAGAGGATCAATAGGGCAATCTGGATATAGCCCATGATCAGTCCGGCTAACGCCATGCCGTCGCCCTGCAGGGTCTCGGGGTTCTTCTTGACGGTGGACAGGCCGATGTGGCCGCAGATGATGGCCGGGATCGAGCCCAGCGGCCCCAAACACATCAGCCCCAGAATTCCCAGAATCAGGCTGGTAATAGCCACTCCGGCCGTCTTTTTCTGTGTCGTGGTCATACGGGGGTTGCTCCTCTTTCTGGAGGGTAGAATACGCTTCGGGAACAGGCCCGGTCAAGGAAGGGAAGGATCAGGCAATCGGATCGCTGCAGAATTCTTTCCGTTGGCAGGCATCGCAGCAGGCACCCATCCAGATGTCATCAAACTGCGCCATCACAGCATCGATCAGCTCCGGCTCATCCGAGACAATTCCTGACTCGAAATTGCGGCGGTGCTCGCTTTTCGCGCCCATGCCGGCTCCCGTCAGATTGGCACTGCCGAGAAACGCTGCGGATCCATCGACCACCACGGTTTTCAAATGGACGCGCGGGCACAGGTTGCGCTCCATGCCCTTCAGCAGGGCGGGATACTTGTCGAAATCCTTACGGAAGCGCGGGCCGGGTTCTTTCGCATGCAGGAGACGGATGGCCACACCGTCCTTTACGAGGTCATTCAGCACCCCCAGAAATGGGCGGAATCCCTTGCCTCCGCCACTGACATGCATGTCCTTGATATCCGCTGTCGCAATCCAGACGAATTTCGTGGCCTTGGGAATCAGATTCGCAATCACCGACTCATAGATCTCTTTGTTTTTCACGAACTGAATCATGAGTGAAGAGTGGGCCTTTGCGGCCGGATATGCAAGTCAAGGCCGCCAGATCGGCTATAGAGAAAGGGAAAGGGGGAGGAGGGTAAAATTGGGAGCTCAGCGGCGACCAGTCCATCTGTTTACTCTACCTCGGACTCTCCTCGGTCGGCTGGCCATCCAAACTTTCTGTCCGCCGAGCTCCACTATGAAACTACGACAAGATACCTGGAATTCAACCCGGCAACAGTTAAAAATCGGTCAGCAGTTAACCTGATTGATTCACGCGACAAGCCGGATGCAGATGCGAGGCGTCGAAAGGTAAAGCTGTGGAGCTCTACTGCGAACCTGTTGCAACGAAGCAGATGCGCCGGAATCGTTGCGCCTCCGGTCAATAGGGATCCCAATTCATCTGAGGAAAAATATTCATATTCTATTCTGTCCAATTGAATATGGCATTTTCATCCCTGTTGATGGCTCTTTCAGGTTACTCTTGCTGAAACAAATCCAGCGAGTGCACCGTCACCTTTTCCAACAGCTCCGGGGAATCATTCTTCACGCTGTTGACCCGCGTGGTGACCGGATGGCCCTGCAGGTCTTCGCGTGCCTGCACGATGAGCTGCTGCACCTCATTTGCCGATGTGTCGGCATCCAGCCAGGCGGTCTGCTGCGCCGGTGCCAGCACCACCGGCATTCGGTGATGAATCGATGCGATGGGACCTGTCGCTTTTTTGGACAGCAGGGCGCACGAGAGCACCGGGTCGAATCCCGGCCGTTCCCAGAGCGACCACATCCCGGCGAAGGTGATCACCGGCTCCTCGGGACAGAAAATGAAGTAGGGCTGTTTTACTTCCTTGCCGGCCTCATTCAGGACCGGCTGGTTCGGATTCCACTCAAACCAGCCCCGTGCCGGCATCAGGCAGCGTCTCGACCGCAGGCTGTCGCGCCAGGTGGGTTTGGTTGCAGCTTCTTCCGAGCGGGCATTAAAGGTCATGCCCGGCGGCTCCGGCTTTTGCCACCAGGTGGGGATCAGTCCCCAGCGCGCACTCGACAGCTCCAGCCCCCCGTCTTCTCCCTTCATCACAATCGGAACCTGCGACGTCGGCGGCACATTGAATAGCGGGGTGAAGTCTGCGAGTTCGCTGCTGCAGGCGCACTGCAGGCGCTTGCAGATCGTTTCCTTATCCGGGATGGAAAATCGTCCGCACATATCAGTTCTCTTCCTGGATGAGTTCTCTTGGTTCCGGCGGTGTGTGGCCTTCCTTGAATACACGATAAAGCTGTCGCGCCTGCGGGCTGTCCGGCTCCGCTTCCAGCCACTCCGTCAGATAGCGCTCCGTCAACCGGTCCGACAGGGCCCGGATTCTTGCACTTTCTTTTTCCACTCTGGCATAGGCAGGACTCCAGAGAAACCAGACCGTCAGAATCAGGGCCGCGATAGCGGTCAGGCCGGAAGCAAAGGACAGGAGAGTCGGCCGGGTCGCGCTCCGGCCCCGGATTTCGGTGATCAGCTCTCCGGTCGCATACAGCAGAAAGTGTGCGGTCAGGGCAAAGAACAGATAGAGGGAAATCCAGAAGGGGATGGGCGCGAATACGGAGGCATGCCAGCGGGTAAAATCCAGCAGATGGAACTCCTCCCGGAAGTTGACTCCCAGCCAGACATGAATCAACTGGGCGCCCACCATCGCGCTCAGGATGGCCCCGGTCAGGTGCAGCGATACCGGATCGGAGATCTGCCGCTGCCGGGTCAGCGCCAGAACGCAGTAAAACACTCCTGCAAGAAGTGCAGTCGCGGCGGATAATTCCACGGTCATTTGCCCTCCGCTGTCCACTGCCGGATCCTCATGAGGATGCACCGGAATCAGAAGGAGAGGGCGTTGGAACGAACCGGTTCTTCCCTTCGAAGGTCTTGGTGCCATTCACATAGCTGTAGTACTTCCGGCATTCACAAGACAGGTACTCAATATCAATGGGGGTAAAGGTTCGCTTCGCTTCCGGCCAGTACTCCGATTGGAGGCGGATCATCTCATCCGCCGTGCTCTGATGGTCCGGGCAGGTCAGCTGGGCCTGTAGTCGGTCCAGAAACGGAGCAGCGCCAATCCCCGTGGGAACGGGGCTGTTGGGAGAAATCAGATTGGGACAGAATAGCGCCAAATCTACCAGCGCCATAAAAATCGGAAAGTCATTGCTCATCTGGAATTCCACCTGGATGGCCGTTGTCGCCGCCATGACATTGCCCTTGGCCTGTTGGATGCAGTCCACAAGAAAATCAAGGCAGCCGGGGAACAGCTCCACGCAGGCCTCCAACCGCTCATAGGCGCGGCCTTCCCATTGGGCCGGCACCACGGGATACACCTCGGACGCCCACGGCTGAGGCACCTCATGCAGCAGGGCATGGCGAAGCTTCTCTGGGTCACGTAGCCAATCCGGCTGGAGGACATTCAGCGTGGTGTATTGATTGCACCAGCGGGCAAAGAACAGGGCATGGATCAACTCACGCGGCGAGTCCTGAACCGGGGCCGCAAACTGCAGGACCGCTTTCGTGCCACGGTCATCCTCCCGGAACACATTCAAAAAACGGCCCTGCTGAAAAATCGGGTCCAGGCTCCATGGCGCGGGCTGACCGGCTTCCCGCCGGATGCGGATGGCCTCCCGCTCCTTGCACCAATCGAAGAAGGCCTTTACCGGGTCGGCGATGTCCAGCCCGTCCAGAGCGTTGCGGTAGGAATTTTTTGTCATAGGTCCTTTCTCTTTCCATCAGGTTTCGATAGGATGACCCGTTCGCCAGAAGTGGATGGGATTGAGCGGATGCTATCCCTGCAGGGAGATCATCGTCAAGGCGGGATCGGGTAGCCTTCCGTCCCATCGGGATCGGGGGAATGCTCACGGAAGGGCTGAAGCATCGGAGCCTATCCACCCGAATGAGCGAGGCCCAGAACAAACAGGGCATACCAACCCACCAGGATATGCGAGACGGATACGCCAAATAGCGATTTCTGCTTGTAATACAGCCAGCCCCAGCCCCAGCCGGCGCACATGGCCAGCAAGGCCAGGGATGTCGACACATGGATGTGGAAGGCCGCGAACATGGCATTGGACAGGAGAATGGCCCAGAGCACCCGGTGTTTGCTTGTGAGAAATTCCTGAAATGAACTCTGCAATCCCCCGCGAACAATGATTTCCTGCACGGGAGAGAAGAGGCCGTACAGCAACGCAATGGTGACCCCTTCCATCATGCTGATCTGGGCGCCCGCGGCCCCGTCACCCGTGGACAGGTCGAATACCGATAGATGGCTCAAGGAGGGGATGGTGTGGATCAAAAGCCATTTGAAGAATGTGGCCAGCGCACACAGAAAAAGGGTCACCAGCAGTGTCAGGCGCAGGTCCTTCTTCCATGGGCCGATCCGGAATCCGTAGAATCCCATGGGGAATCCGCTCGACCGCATCATGCAGATCAGGCTGAAGGCGAGTGCGGCGGTGATTCCGACCGAGATATACGTTGAGGTCTCCGACTGCTTCAGGAGTGTGGTGATGCTGTTCAGCAGGAGATTGTAGAGCGAGACCAGCAGGATGGTATAGATGATCAACCGGCCCATCGCAGCGCGGGCATGGGCGGATTTCAACTCATTTTGCAGCGCCACCACGGTCACCTCGTTGGTGTGCCGCAGGCGCGCCGACAGATCGCGGGCCAGGTTGTACGCCATGCGGCCGAAGGTCGTCCGCTCCTTCTTCTGGAGTTCGAGAAACACGTCGCGGGGAACACTAGCCATGTTCACATCGCTCGTGGCGCGTACCGTTGCGCATCGCGCGGAAGATTCCAGAATCGCCATTTCTCCGATAGTCTCGCCCTGGGTCAACGAAGCCAGCTGATAATCCATGCCGTCCTCTTCGCCCTTCTTGAGCACCTCCAGCATTCCGCTCAACACCAAGTACAGCTTGTCAGCGGTGGCGCCTTCCTTGACGATGACGGTGCCGGCCGGGAAGTGCTCGATGGTGAAATGGGATTTCAAGTCGGACCGTTGCTCCGGGGCCAACCCGGCAAACAGTCGGTTCCCAGCCATCGCCGCATCCATCAACTCGAAGCTTTTGCTCATGGGGGCCTCCCAGTCCGGTTTTTAAATCCATCCGAGCATTCATCGCGCGCTTTCAGTCTTTCAGGATATTCTCCCCAACGAATCCGGTCAATAGCCAATAGAGGTGTGCGGCTTGTCTCATCGAAAAGGCAACGGCAGCGCCCGCCGGGAGCGCGGCTACTTCAGCCAGATCTTGTCGAGCTCCAGCTCGAAGGATTCCTCGGTCTTGTTGCCGGCCAGGATCTGGATGTGGGCGAGCTGCTGACCGGGATAGTTCGGCTTGTCCAGCCGATCCCCATGACGGATCGCGTACATATCCCTGAAGGGAACCCGGATGACTTCCCAGTTCCCGCTGGTCTCAAAGTCATACGCATAGCCGAAGCGCACCCCCGGCTCGGTCTCCACGCGAATTTGATACCGCTTCCCGTCACCCTTCAAGCCGAGATAGATCGCGCGGAAGGCAGAGACATCGACGGGGTCGAATCCCACCTGCATGGAAGAGAACCCACCATTATTTTCTAGAGAGATGTCGCCGGTGAACACGGCGTTGCCACCTTCGTTGATGGAGACCCGTCCTTTAGAAAGCCCGCCCATGACGCCATCGTCCTGAATGACCCATCCCTGCAAACCGTTCTCCTGGCTGAATTGGAAAAGCGCCGGGTTGGCCGGAAGGCATTCGCCGGACGAAGCCTTGGAAGGACAGTCCGCGCAGCCGACTGCGACAATGGAGCAAACAAGAATCAGCAGAATGGTTTTCATCGGTTCAGTCTCCTTGATGGATTCATCCTAGGCGCCTGAACCGCCGGGTTCAATGTTTTCCTGTCTTGTAGGGTTGATTTGCAATCCCGCTGTTTGTCCCGACACCCTGCGTGGTCGGGACAAGCTGGGGCGCGTTGGCCTACTCGGGATTCTGCGGAGCGTTTTTCAACGCTTCGGCAATCTTCTTCCGGAGTTCCTGCAGTTCCTTGGCCTGGTTCGCAGTTTTTTGTTTTAGCGCCTCGGAGCGAATCGTCTCTTCTTGGATCCGCTTCTCCATCTCCTTCGATTGCCGCTTGGCTTCCGTCTGCTCAGACTTCAACCGCTCTTTGGAATCTTCCACCTGCGCGGACCACTTCTTCTCCAGCGCGTCCAGCTTTTTGGACATCGCGGATGGCTCCGGCTCTTGTACGGTCGGCGGCTTCTCCTCAGCCGGGGTGGGGGTGTCGCTCTTTTTCACCGTCGCCGGCATCACGGCTTTTGCGCGCGCCTTTTCCTTCTCCAGCTTGCGGAGTTTCTTCTGGGCCTTGGCGTTGTCCTTCTCCAGCGCAGCCGCGCGGGTCTGTTCCGCCTTCAGATTCTCTGTCAGCTTACTCAGGGATTCATCGGTCTGCTCCTTTTCCAGGGTCAGCTGCTCCTCGAGCGCTGCCACCCGGGCCGTCGCCTTCTCGGCCTTCGCTTGGGCCTGTTGAATTTGCTTCTCAGCCGTGCGCTGGGCGCGAGTCTTCTCTTTCTCCAAACTCTTCTCCAGCTTGCGGACCTGCTTGGTGACCTTGGATTTCTCCTTGGTCTGCGCCTTTGCGCGGACCTGCTCGGCCTTCAGATCCGCTTTCAGCTTGCTCAAGGACTCATCCGCTTTCGCTTGTTCCTGGGCGCTCTTCTGTTCGAGTTCGGCCATCCGCTTGGTGGTTTTCTCCACCTCGGCGGTCAGCTGCTGGATCTGTTTTTCAGGCTGGGCCTTCTCCAGCGCCTTCGTGCGGGCCTGTTCGGCCTTCAGATCCGCTTTCAGCTTGCTCAAGGACTCATCCGATTTCGCTTGTTCCTGGGCGCTCTTCTGTTCGAGTTCAGCGATCCATTTGGTGGCTTTCTCTACCTCGGCGGTCAGCTGCTGGATTTGCTTTTCAGGCTGGGCTTTCTCCTTCTCCAGTTTGTTGGCACGGGCCTGTTCGGCCTTCAGGCTTTTCTTCAGCTCTTTTGCCGCAGCCTTGGCCTCCGTTTGGTCCTGTTTCCGCTTCTGTTCAAGTTCGGCCATCCGGGTCGCCGTCTTCTCGGCGTCCGCTTTCAGCTGCTGGATTTGCTGTTCTGCCTTCTCCAGCGCCTTTTCCTTCGCCGCAAATCCGTTTTGTTGCGCCGCGAGTTCCTCGCGCATCCGGGTTTCCGCTCCAGCCAGCGCCTTGGCCAGATCCGTGTTGTCCTGACGCAGCGCCTTCACCCTGGCGTCCAGCTTTTGCTGCGCAGCATCCCGGTCCAGCTGGGTCTGAACCTGGGTCTCCACCATCAGGGCCCGGGTCCGGACCTGTAGATTGTTTTCAGCTTGGGCCTCGGTCAGGGATGCCGTCAGTCGGCGGACTTCCTTTTGGAGCCGTTGGACTTCAGCTTCCAGGGTGGGAAGAGGCGCCACACGCTGCCGGAGGGAGCTCACCTCCTGCTGCAGGCGGTTCTTTTCCGGCTCCAGCGCTTCGTACTGCCGGATGGTCATGGCCAGCGTGGCACTGGTTTCCGCCAATTGTCGCTTAAGCTCCTTCACGGAGGACCCGTCGCGGGTTTGTTCTTCTGCGGCCTGGCGGAGAGCCGTCACTTCTGCGCGCGCAGCGACCAATTGTTTCCACACGGTCCCTAATGTGTCGGACTCTGAAGACGCGGGGGCGGCGGCATCGGCAGCGAAAACCAATGTTCCGCAGAACAACCAACCTGCGAGGGCCAGGATCAAGCCTCTTTGCACCCCTCTACAACTGCGAATGGACATTCTCATGCTGTTTTCTCCTTTGCGGGCTGTCTCCACGCTTTGCTGGCTACAAGGGTAGGACGGGTAAGGCGTGGAAGTCAAGCGGAGGGGTCGATTTGCCGTTGACCCGTTCTTTCCCCGGCCGTATCCTTTGGACAACAAGGACGGAATTTACCCGGGAGGTTTCTAATGGACAGACAAGAACTAAACCAGACGCTTCAGCAATTGCACCGCGAACTCCAGCAGATCAAGGTGGAGGATGTGAGTCTAACTGATAAACTTCAGCCGCTGATGACCGATGTCCAGGCGCTGCTGGATCAGAAAGAAGATGCCCCCACGCACCAGTATTCACGGCTGGCTGAGCAGTTGAGTGATATTATCAGGCATATCGAGGTGTCCCACCCGACCGCCACCGGCGTAATGGGCCGGACCATCAAGATGCTGGCCCGAATGGGGATTTAACGGAGTTCGTGTCTTCTTGAGAGCGACACATCGTTGGCCTTTGGTCAACATGGATAAACTCCCATATCAGCTCCCCAATCGATGTTCGCCACGCTCGTAGCGTGGCACCCTCCCGTCTAAACAACTCCCCACCTCTCTTAGAGAATCTCGTATCGGGGGAGCGTGTCAGCGGATGTTGCGGGGCAACATCACATACAGCCCTGTGGTGATGGTCCAGGCGTCGTCCAGGGACATGCGCTTGAGCGCATGCTCGCTGCCCCAGCTGTCACTGTAGAGGATCTCGCGGGTCCGGGGATTGCAGCCGATGATCAGCCGCATGTGACCGCCAGCGGCCTGAGGCAGTTCCGGGCGTTCATCCACAAGGCCCAGTTGCACGCCCCAGATCAAGGGGACGCCTTTCCCAATGTACTCTTCGATGTGGGTGAAGAACTTCTGTGTTCGCGCGGAATTGGAGGTTCGGACCTTTTGCAGGGTGTCGGGATCCATCTGTTGGAACATCATCCCCACATCAATCATTTGGTCGTGTTCGAAAGGAGGGAGCTTCTTCTTGCTCGCCGCGCGGTTGTAATCCTTGATCAGGCGCAGGATCCTATCGATATCCAAATCCACCAGCTTGCGGAAGTTTAGCTCCATCGTGCCGGCGATGCGGCTGATGGCTGAAACCAGATCTACGCTCCGGGTACCGCCCTGAGCCGTGCTGCCGGCAATCTGCGCGACCTGATGCTGATCGAAATCCCGGCCGTAGTAGCGCAGCACGCGCTCCGTGATGGCCGCGGCGCAATAGCCCTTCTGGCCTTGATCCACCATCGGGACATCCGGCAGCAGCTTGTCTCCATTGGGTTTGTTTTGGATGCGGCTTCGCAGCGAAAGAGAATTTAGAATCGGGGCCTTGGGCCTGGTGGAGGCCCCGAGGATGGCGGTGGCGGCGGCGGCGGTTCCGCCTCGGCTCCCGCCGCGGGAGGGGGACAGCCGCAAGCGGATGAATTCCGGAGTGCCATCGCGACTTACACTCCATTGTAACAGGACCTGATGCGGGTTCCGGACCCAGGCACGGGCAAAGAGTCGCGTCTGGACGGGGCCACGCGATTCGCGAATCGGACTGGGCCGCGAGCCGGCCCACTCGGTAAGGTCTCTCTGAATCGAGCCCAGCAGCGACTTGAACTCCGCCTGGGGCAGGGGCTCGGAATCGCCGCGGTTGTACAGGGACGCGACAATCTGGCTGGCTTGCCCATCCTTGAAATAGGCAAGCAGTTCCCATACCCGACGGCCATCGAGTTGCAGGCAGGGATGCTGGGACAGGGCCGTGGCATCCTCGTCCACCCATTCCAGCCCCAGCGATTCGCCGCGCGACATGACCTCCGCCGTGGAGAGGGTCCACAGATCCGGGGTATCCAGCAGAGGGTCCAGCGCCACATCGTCGTCAATCTGTTCGCAGACAAAATCCTGATCCGCGGGGGAGAGGATCGCCAAGGGAATCCCCGCGCGGCCGCCCTCGGCATTCTCCACGACAACGCGGCTCCCCTGAACCTCAATAAATTCAGCCTCCAGTGTCTGCCCATTGCGCAGAGCCCACGGTCGCGCATCCGCCGCGCCCAGCAGGGTCGCCACGCAGAACCCCATCAAAATGTACATGCGCTTCATGTTGCCAGAATAGAAAGAACAGCCCCATTTGGCCAATGATTATGCTCTCCTCCGGGTGTGGGGGGACTGTATTAACCATTCATGACACCGAAAGAGAACAGAAAGCGGGCTTCACTTATCTGGCATATGTTCCTCCATTCGCCGCTGGCGGTCTTGACCCGCCCGACGCTCGTCTATATCCTGATAAGTCAAGCGCGGTGCGTCACAAGGAGGCAGGATCATGAGAACAAGCGGGTTGCGGAACGGGCTTTGCCTCGGGTGGGTCGTCATCGCAGGGACATGGGGACTGCAGCCAGCTCAGGCACTGGAGATGGAATCCATCAGCCGGACCGGCCAGGTGGAGTGGACCAACGCAGTCCAGACCGATGCCTGGTACCGGGTGGAATGGACCGGCGACCTGCCATCGGGGGATTGGCGCCGGTCCGGGCAGGCCTTTGGCCCCGTCCAGGCGCAATCCAACACCACCTTCACCGCCACCGTTCCCATGGCCTATCGCGTGGTGATGTCCACCAACCCGTCCCCCGCCGGTATGGCAATGGTGGATGGCGGTCCCTTCCAAATGGGGCTGGCGGATGCGCTGGGGTGGGAGAACTACCAGCCGGCTCATGAGGTGGAAGTCAGCCCGTTCTATATCGATCGCTATGAGGTCAGCTCCGAACAGGCGCGCCAGGTCATGCAATGGGCCTATGACGCCGGCCGGGTCACCGTCACCGGGGACGTTGTCCGCTCGGTCAGCGTTTCCCCGGCGGATCTGCTGGAGCTCGGGGACGATTCATTCCATACCTTGAATTTCGTCACCGGCCAGTTCTACGTCGTCACCTATCCCGCAATCTCGCAGGAGGAAAACCTGCCCATGGGCAACTTTACCTGGAAGGGCGCCTTGGCCTACTGTCATTTCCGGAGCCTGATGGAAGGAATCGAATCCGGCATCAACATCAAGAGCTTTGCCTGCGACTTCGATGCGCCCGGCTACCGCCTGCCGACCGAAGCCGAGTGGGAGAAAGCCGCGCGCGGAGGGCTCACCCAGAACTTCTTCCCCTGGCCCAGCTGGGGCGGGACCTATGGTAGCCATATTGACAAAGGAAAAGCCAACTACGACGCCACGGGGCTGAAGCCCCGGGGATTCTACAACGGCGCCCAGTCGCCGGACACCGGGCCGGACATGGCCAACGGGTTCGGACTCTACGACATGGCCGGCAGCCTCTACGAATGGTGCTGGGACTGGTACCAGATCGATTGGTATGACGACCCCGCCGCCAGCGACCCCGACACAGAAGGCCCGTCCGGGCCGCTGACCTACCGCGTCATCCGGAGCGGCTATTATGGTTCTACCAGCGGGACGATCCGCTGTTTTGATCGCGCCTTCTCCGTGTTATCCGGAGGGTACGCCGTCGGCTTCCGCTGTGTCCGCCGCCCCTGAACATTCCCCTCATCCCGCCCAGCGGCGGCATGAGGTCCAGAAGTCGGAGGGTTTGACAGGATGTCCAGGATGGGGCAGGCAGGAGGTCACGATGAAATCGCGACCTGGGAGGGTTTGGGGCCAGTCGGATCGCACGCGCTTCGTGTGTAGAACCCGCCGGCTATGAACCCTCCCTGTGCCTCAGCGAGGCACCCACTGCCATTCTTTAAAATCCAGACAATCCAGTTCATCCTGTCAAAAAAGCATTCCTTTTCGTGGTATTCGCGTGATTCGTAGTTTAACGAACCTCTTTACAAGCCCTGCATAGTGCGCCTACAATTTGGCATAGCTGATGACCCACAACCCTCCACCTCTGCAAGGAATATGCCTATGAAAACCTCATCATTCGGATTTTTATCCCCTCGCTCCCTGAATCTGCTTTGCATTCTCGCTGTAGTCGGTTTCATGGCCCTCTCGGCTCTTTCCGCCCGCGCGGAATGGGTTACGGGCGCCGGCGCGTCCTACGTGGAAACGGTCTTCCGGCCCGCCTATGACTTCATGTACGACAGAGCCGACAAGGAGTATGAAAATACGGCCCATGGCATCCAGGCGGATCTGTTCGGCGGATACCGCTTTCGACCGACGCCGAAGATTGCGCTTGGCGTGGGCGGGAGCTTAGGGCTTACGGATGCCCGCTGGAGCCTGTACACCTCCGACGCTCACCTCGTCTACGACATTCCCTTCAACGCCTTTCTCGTGCTGGAGCCGTCCGTGCAGCTGTTCGATCGCTTCCGACTCTTCGGCGAGTTGGGCGGCGGCGGGGGATATATCAAGGAATCCAAAAGCTCACAGGAATCCAGCAACTACGACACCGCCGACTGGGTTTGGGGCTACCGCCTGGGCGGCGGC
Source organism: uncultured Verrucomicrobiota bacterium (assembly GCA_964526745.1). GTDB lineage: Bacteria > Verrucomicrobiota > Kiritimatiellia > CAIQIC01 > Lenti-01 > Lenti-01. The sequence goes on along the minus strand of CAZGMQ010000007.1, from coordinate 4,628 downwards.
ATCGGATACGAGTTTGGCGATGACTGGGAAGTGTCGCTCGCCTTTCGCCGCGCGTCCTACGACGACGTCAGCTACCAAAGCCATCTGCTCGACGGCACCCATTGGGAAAGCATCAGCGATCGGCCCTACTCAGATACCGTTTCCGTTGGCTTGACCCGGCTCTGGTAGCCCCCTCCGCAAACCCGCCGCCGTAATCGGTCAGGCGGTTTAGCTGCGGCATGATGACTCTGCGTGTCCGATTTTGACAATAGCTAATAGACGAGTTCAGAGGCAGAGGCGCAGCCGAAAGGTGGAAGCGAGGTCTATAGCGTCACGCAAAGCGTGGCGAACGAGTGAGTGAAGCGAACGGAGTGACAATTTGGGAGGGTTTGGGTCAATTTCGGCCAGAAATCGATCAAAACGTGATCAGAATAGGCGAGTGCAGAGCCTGAGGCAGAGCCGAAAGGTAAACGCGAGTTCTATAGCGTCACGCAAAGCGTGGCGAACGGAGTGCCAAATGGCGAAAATGTATACACGTTTTGATGACGTGTATAGAAAATGCTTGTTTATGAACATATAGGGCGTTTGAAGGGCGCCGCTGAGAAAGGTCTACAATGCAATGTCGGATCCCATTACTAGAATACGGGACGGCCCCCTTCATCTTTCGAAATACATACTATACAGACTTGATTAGTCTGAATGTTGTATAGTAACTTCTGACTGGACGCAGGAGTAGAATATGGCAATCAAAGGTGTATTGAGAGAAGAGTTGGCTTCATCGATCCAAATGAAGGATCGATTCGACGCGGCTTTGGCCGCGCTGCCCCGGGGGAGTCTGGTGCGCCGGGAGATCAAGGGGAATGTGTATTATTATCTAATCTCGCGGGAGGCCGGAAAATTCAAGTCGGTCTATAAGGGGAAATCGGTATCGGCCGCGGAGCTTCGGAAATATAAGCAGGCCAAAGAACAGCGGGCGAAGTATCGTAAATCGCTGTCTCAATTGAAAAAGCAGATCCGATATCTGAAGGGGGCCCTGCGTGGAAAAGAAGAAATTTGAGTTGTGCACCGAGGTGCTGCAGCGGCTTGAAGCAGAAGGCATTCTTGAAAAAATCTTACTGGTTGGCAGTTGGTGCATGCCCGTCTATGAGGTGTACTTCAAGGGCAAAGGGGCCTTCCCGGTCTTGCGCACCCGCGATCTGGAATTCCTGATACCGGTTCCGCCGCGGTTCGACAAGAAAACGGATCTGCAGGAACTGTTTAAGGACTTGGGGTTTCTGGTGGAATTCAAGGGGGACGCCGGGCATATCATTTTCCAGCATCCGGATCTGATACTGGAGTTCCTGGCACCCGCGCGTGGGCGAGAATCAAGAAAGCCTGTGCCGGTGCCCAAGCTGGGCATCAATGCCCAGAGCTTGCGGTTTATGGATGCACTGGCCCGGAATCCAATTTGTCTGAAGTTCCGTGGTGTATCGGTCCGGGTCCCGCATCCGGCGGACTTTGCTCTGCACAAGCTGTTGATTGCTTCACGGCGCAAGGATTCGGATAAAGCCAAAAAAGACCGCGGACAGGCCGTGGCGCTTCTTGAAGCCTTAAGAGAGATGGACGAGACATCTTTGGTGACCGCAGCCTTTTGCGAGATGCCAAAAACATGGCAGTCAACCATCCGCAAGGAGTTGACCGGATTAGACGAGATGGAGTGGGTGGGACGGCTCGGATAAATTCAGCTGCGGCATGATGTCGTAGAGTGTCCAGTTTTGACAATCGATATTTTTACTTAAAGGGGTAGGGAGAGCAGGGTAGCCGGAGAGTCGGAGGTCTGACAGGATGGACAGGATTATACAGGATATATAGGGCAGGAGGTTACGATGAAATCGCGACCTGAGAGGGTTTGGATCCGACCGCTCGCACGCGCTTCGTGTGTGGAATCGGTCGGAACTGAACTCTCCCTGTGCATCATAGATGCACGTCTTGCCATTCTTTTCTGAAAATCTGTGGATAAAACTCTTCTCTTTCTCTGTGCCCTCTGTGTTTTCTGTGGTGAATATCTTCCGGAGTTTAGAGAGTCTCGTAGCGGGGCAGAGGAGATCCTGAAAAAATCTCCCCCCAGTGGTCATAGACGGGTTCAGCGCGGCGGTAGCCGCCGTGGTCGGGGACGCAACCGGTGCAGTCGAGGACGTACTCGTTGGGACAGGCCGCAAGGGTGAGCTTCTTATTCCTCGGCCCGGTCAATCCCAGGGCCTTTTGGATGCCGTCGGCGAGATCGCCGAGGGGGTAGGCTTTCCGCAGGACATCGTCCTTCCGCGAGTGATACACGAAGCACCGGTTGCAGGCATCGAGGGAGCTGTGGAATTCGCGTCCGGGTTGCAGAACCGTGCAATCGACGGCGGGGGCGGTGAGCAGGAGGTTGTCGACAAGAACTGCGCGTCGGTTTTTCAGTGCGGCGAGCGCGACGCGAGCCCCGAGGCTGTGCGTCTCAATATCAATGCTCGCGGCATCCGGTCGCAGGTGGTCAATGAGACGATGCAGATAGCTCCCGGCACGCCCGGCAGCGGATCGCGCAAGGAAGTATCCCGCTCCAGAGCCCCATCCGGGCCAGGCAAAACCAATCAGCAGGCCGTAACCGGCTGGGCCGAGTAGGCCGGCAGTATCCATCCCAGATTGCAGTTCGCCGTAGGCTTCGAGGACGTTGGCGAGGGTGTTGTTGTAGCCGTGAACCAGAATACAGACATGCTTGCCGTTGGCTTTGGCCTTCAGGGTCTCGAAGGTGAGTTCTTCGTATGTGGTGGGGTCGTCTGGATCGGGAGTTTCGCGAAGCTGGAGGGCGTAGGCGAAGCGCCGGGTCGAGGTGAAGTTTTTGCGGCAGCTGGCGATGATCATGTTGTAGCTCTCCGAGTCTTAGTGTGGCTCTTGGCTGTCGCGTCGTCAAGCCGGAGAGTGTGCTTGAACGGAGCAGCTGAGAAAGTGCACCAATGCAAGAACTAGCCTTTAGCATTAATGGATATCAAAAGAGCTGAAAATCATTCTGAATACGAGTGATCTTATCGACAGCGACTCCAGCTTTTCTGGCATGATCAGGCCAAGCTTCGACCGACTGGACGACTTCATCAATAACCTTGTCTGCGGTACCGATACCGAATCGGCGTGCTACTGCCAGAAGATCGGAACGGGAGATCTTGTTGAATTTTCCATTGACCGACATGAGGTGTTGGTGGTTCCACTGACCGTTAGGATTATAGGCGTGGGTCACATCATATGCGGGAGCAAGTGTCCAAGTCGCCTTTTTGCGCAACAAGAAAGAGAAGTTCTTAGTGTGGTCATCGCAATTCGCAGCCACCACATTGAACGCCATCCTGCGGAATACTTCTTCCTTAGCTTGATATTTGAGATCTAGTTTCTCGACAACTGAAAAGAGTTGGCTGTAATCGTGACTGGCCACTTGATTAAAATCTAAGTTGGCCATTCCACAAAGAGTTTGCATATGAATCTTATTATTACCAATGCGTTCAAAACGCTTGGTCATGAAGTGGGCACGACCGTCTTTCTCTAAAAGCCTACATGTAGACATGGAAATACCTGCGGCTTTTGCCATGCAATAGTAGGCATACTCAATGCGGCCATAGTTTTTAGAGTTCCGTAGCACTCCTTCGGGTTCTATTTCATCGAATTTGATTAACCAATGTTCAAATCCAGGTTCAACATCGAATTGTCCGGCTCGGATTTCCTCGGTTTTTTGGTTCCAGGCAATAACCGCCTTCGCTCTTGCTCCGCCAGCCGAAGTGCCCACCTTGATGATTTGGGCAAGCACTTTACTAGCGGAACTATTTGTGCCGACATTCCCCTGTATAGCTAGACGTGCACTTTCGACCAGTTGAGCCAAAGAAATAGCTGTAGTACTTGCGCCTGCGGAGGGACTTCGCGCGGGTTTGAATTCTAATGCGCCCATGCCGCGCTTTCCCATATAAGCAAGACGGTCAAGTGGGGTGATACTTGAATCCTCAACACCTCTCTGGGCCATCCAGCTGTTAATTAGGGCATTGCCAAATTTGTCCGGCAGGGCATCGGCGATGAAGGCAGGTAATCGATAGAATGTAGCCTCAGGCAGATTAGTGAAGATAAATGGCTCTCCTGCCATGGAAAGAGGCATGGTGAGCGGAGCCAGTTCGATGCCAGAGCGGATGAATGCGGGATCGTATTCAAACGCGTAAAAGTTCCGTTGCGGATCCAGCGCTAAGGCCCCGACCATTTGGCCCCATATTCGAACGGCGATTTCATGTACTGGTTTATACATGAGTTGAGACCTTTCTCCATGAGGCTCGCTGCCGCTTGGCCTTGGTTTTTAGCATCTGTAGTGGACTGATGGAAACTTGCGGCGCAAGGGTATCCAGCCAATCTTCTCGACCCAAGACTCGCAACATCTTAATGAGTGACTCGAGGGTTGCACCTTTTCCACTTTCTAGATTTTTCACTGCATTGAGGGCCATCGGGGCCCGTTCAGCGAGCGTCCGTTGGTCAAGGTTTTGGCGCAGACGAATATTGCGCAAATGTTGCCCCAGTTCTATTTGCCATTCTTTTGTCGTCATATTCATAATATATACCTTGCGCTTACCCCCAATCTTAGACCACGGAGCGACTAATTTAAGGTAGAATCT
>CAZGMQ010000006.1:0-71475 GCA_964526745.1 uncultured Verrucomicrobiota bacterium | reverse complement strand
AGATCTTATCGAGCTTTCGTGAATCTCTGTTGCGATAGCCACTGGCTGATGGCCACGGATTCACACAGATTCTTTAATGGCAGGTGATGCCTCGAAGAGGCATGCAGAGGGCTGAGTTCTGGCGAGCGGACACGCCCGGCGGGTGGCCGGCGACAGAAAACAGTCCTCGTCAATCCCGCTCTCCTTAGAAAACGGGATTCCTGCCATTCTCTCCGGATCGATAATCTGCGCAATCTGCGTAATCTGCGGACAACTCTTACGCCCTCTTCTCTGCGCCTCTCTGTGCTCTCGGTGAGAGGACTCTTAGATCGGGAATCTGTGTAATCCGTGAAATTGCCACTCCGTTCGCTTCACTCTCTCGTTCGCTCCACCTTTGGTGGACCGCTATAGAATTCGCGTTCGCTCTGCGCCGTCGGCTTGAACTCGTCTCTCATCTATTTGTGGACAGATCTTAACTCTGCACCCAGGCCCAGGCATCTGCCAGTTGAACCATCTCAAAGTGTTTCTCGCCGATGTGCGCCAGTTTGGCGAACTGCGCATCGGCCTTGATGAGCCACTTATACACGGAGCTGTCGGTGACGATGGCGATCTTGTTGAGGTTCTTCATGTGCGTCATGCCCCATTTCATGTCGGCCAGGCCGGCTTTGACGCCCCACCCGGCATCCGGGTTCAAGACGGCGACGATGCTGATCTTGCCATGTTCTGCGATGAGCGCGTCCACTTTGGCAATCATGTCGTTTTCTTCTTCGAGGGTCACTTTTTCGCTGATTTCGACCCCGAAGATGGCTCCACTGCTTTCGGGCAATACCTTGATCATCGTTTTCCTCCTTAATAAGGGTGAGTTTCGTTGCCAGATTTGATTCTGGGCTTTGAAAAACACAAATGCCACTACGAATCACGCGAATGACGCGAAAAATGAACTGAAGGAAGAGGTTTCACACGAAGTCACGAAGACACAAAGTGAAGAAGGCATAAAGAGTGGCCTGCGGCGCTAAGAGAAGAGCCAAAAACATTTCACCACGAAACACACGAAAGGTACGAAAAGGAAAAAAAAGAGAAAAGTGGCCTACGGCGCCGGACAGCATCATTAGACAGGATGGACCGGATAATCAGGATCTGAAATCTGTGGAATCTGCGAAATCTGTGGACAATTTGACCGGTTGGGGTCCTTTCGCAGTCAAACGGCTGATTTTGAGCCGGTTTGGGGCCTTTTCGGTCTGTTTTGGCCAAAAAATGACGATTTTTTACCATTTTTTCATACTTTTCAGGCCCAAAAGGCCGATTTTCGGCCCGAAGCGACCGTGTTCTGTCAAAGGGTCCAAAAAATGAAATCGGCGGGTTGGGGGCCAAACGGCTGGTTTCGGGATCGATTTTCATGCTGAAAACGCCGATTTTTAGCAAAAAGATTCATTCTTGGATTTCGGGGAGAGGCCAGAAGGAGCGACTTGTGGTTGTAAAACGTTATTTCTTCCTGAATGCCCCCACTTTTCGATTGCATCGGAGGCGTCAAATGCATAATATTCGCGACTATGTACTGTGGCGTTTCCTTTAGAGACGCAAAGCGATTTAAAAAACAACCCGGAGATCCGTTCATTATGAGCAAGAAACAGATCGCAATTATCGACGGCAACGAAGCCGCTGCGCATGTCGCATTCAAGGTCAATGAAGTCTGCGCCATCTATCCGATTACCCCCTCTTCCAATATGGGAGAGTGGGCGGACCAGTGGGCATCCGAAGGCAAAACCAATATCTGGGGCGCCATCCCGAAAGTCGCCGAACTGCAGTCCGAAGGCGGCGCCTCCGGTGCGGTGCACGGTGCGCTGCAGGCCGGTGCGTTGACGACGACGTTTACCGCATCGCAGGGTCTCCTGCTGATGATCCCGAACATGTACAAGATCGCGGGCGAACTGACCCCGACCGTGTTCCATGTGGCCGCGCGTTCGATCGCGACCGCCGCCCTCTCGATCTTCGGTGATCACCAGGACGTGATGGCTGCCCGCGCCACCGGCTGGGGCATGCTGGCCTCCAACAGCGTACAGGAAGTCATGGACAGCGCCTTGATCGCTCATGCCGCGTCCCTCCAGTCCCGCATCCCCTTCGTCCATTTCTTCGACGGGTTCCGCACCTCCCACGAAGTCAGCAAGATTGAAGTGGTGCCGGATGAGGCCATCCGCGCGATGATCAGTGATACGCTGGTGGCCGACCATCGCGAACGCGCACTCAACCCCGAGAAGCCGTTCATCCGCGGGACCGCGCAGAATCCCGATGTGTACTTCCAGGGCCGCGAAGCGGTCAACAAGTTCTATGACGCCTGCGCCGACATCGTGGAATCCACGATGGATGAGTTCGCGAAACTGACGGGCCGGGCCTACAAGCCGTTCGACTACGTCGGAGCACCGGATGCCGAACAGGTGGTGGTCCTGATGGGATCGGGCTCTGAAGTCGCCCGCGAGACGGTCGAATTTCTGGCTGCCAAGGGCGAAAAGGTCGGCGCGATCATCGTGCGCCTCTACCGTCCCTTCTCGGTGAAGCATTTCCTCGCCACGCTGCCGAAGAGCGTCAAGGGTATCTCCGTACTGGATCGCACCAAGGAGCCCGGCTCCGACGGCGAACCTCTGTATAAGGATGTGCTCACCTGCCTGGCGCAGGCTTCTGCCAAGGGCGTCCGCAGCATGCCAGCCATCATCGGCGGCCGCTACGGTCTCTCCTCCAAGGAATTCACCCCGGCGATGGTCAAGGCGGCCCTCGAGGAAGTGAAGAAAGACAAGCCCATCAACGGCTTCACCCTCGGCATCAATGACGATGTAACGCATCTGAGCCTGGAGATCGATCCGGAATTCTTCATCCGCCACGCGGATGTCACCAACGCGATGTTCTTCGGCCTCGGCGCCGACGGCACCGTGGGGGCGAACAAGAACTCCATCAAGATCATCGGCGAAGAGACCGACTTCCACGCACAGGGCTACTTCGTCTATGACTCCAAGAAGTCCGGTTCCCGTACGACCTCGCATCTGCGCTTCGGCCCGAACCCGATCCACAGCCCCTATCTCATCCAGAAGGCCAGCTTCATTGCCTGCCATCAGTATGAGTTCCTCTTCCAGACCGATATCCTCCGCTATGCCTCCACCGGAGCCGTGTTCCTTCTCAACAGCCCCTTCACCAAAGAAGAGGTGTGGAACAAGCTGCCGGGCCGGGTCCAGAAGCAGATCATCGACAAGAAGATCAAGTTCTACAACATCGACGGTTATACCGTCGCTGAAGAATCCGGCATGGGGTCCCGCGTGAACACCATCATGCAGACCTGCTTCTTCGCCATCTCCGGTGTCCTGCCCAAGGAAGACGCCATCGCGAAGATCAAGACCGCCATCAAAAAGACCTACGGCAAGAAGGGCGACGATATCGTTGCGATGAACTTCAAGGCCGTGGATAACACGCTGGCAAACCTGTTTGAAATCGAAACCCCGGGTGTCACCTCTGAGCTTCGGATTCCCCCGACGGTCTCGGCCGACTCCCCGGCGTTCATGCAGGAAGTCATTGCCCCGATCATGGCGGGCGACGGCGACTCGCTGCCGGTTTCCAAGTTGCCGATCGACGGCACCTTCCCCTCCGCGACGACGCGCTGGGAGAAACGCAATGTGGCCCTCAACGTGCCGATCTGGGACGAAAACGAGTGCATCCAGTGCGGCACGTGCTCCTTTGTCTGCCCGCATGCGTGCATCCGCGGCAACGAATACGACAAAGCCCTCCTGGAAAACGCTCCGGACGGATTCAAGTCCGCGCCGATCCGCAACAAGGAAGACAAGGCCTACACCCTGCAGGTCTATGTCGAAGACTGCACCGGCTGCGGCGTCTGCATAGCCTCCTGCCCCAAGAAAAACAAGGAAGATCCCACCCGGAAGGCCATCAACTTCGGTCCCAAGCTGCCGATTGTGGAAGTGGAGCGCGAAAGCATCAAGTTCTTCGAAAGCCTGCCTCTGATGGACCGCGCCAGCCTCAACCTGGGCATGGTCAAGGATGTGCAGTACACGACTCCGCTGTTTGAGTTCTCCGGCGCCTGCGCCGGCTGCGGCGAGACCCCCTACCTGAGCCTGCTGAGCAAACTCTTCGGAGATCGCGCCCTCATCGCAAATGCAACCGGCTGCTCTTCGATCTATGGCGGTAATCTGCCCACCACCCCGTGGGCGACGAACCGCGACGGCCGAGGACCGGCCTGGTCCAACAGCCTCTTTGAGGATGCCGCCGAATTCGGCTATGGCTTCCGTCTGACGTGCGACCAGGAGGCGGCCTTTGCCCTCCAGCTCGTTGAGACTCTCAAGGATGATCTCGGTGCGGAACTGGCCGACGGCATCCTCAGTGCCGAGCAGGCCGATGAAGCCGGTATCGCCGAACAGCGCGAACGCGTGGCGGCCCTGAAGCTGAAACTCGCCGGTGTGGGCAAGCCCGAAGCCCTGAACCTGATCTCCGTGGCGGACTATCTCATCAAGAAGTCGGTCTGGATTGTCGGCGGCGATGGCTGGGCCTATGACATCGGATACGGCGGACTGGATCACGTGCTCGCCTCCGGCGCGAACGTGAACGTCCTCGTGGTGGACACGGAAGTGTATTCCAACACAGGCGGTCAGGCCTCCAAGTCCACCCCGATGGGTGCCGTGGCCAAGTTTGCCGCGGGCGGAAAGCCGTCTGAGAAGAAGGATCTCGGCATGATGGCAATGGCCTATGACAACGTCTATGTGGCGCGCGTCGCCTTCGGTGCCAATACGCCGCAGACGATCAAGGCCTTTAAGGAAGCGGAAGCGCACGACGGCCCGTCCATCATCATTGCCTACTCCCACTGCATTGCGCACGGGATGAAGGAAATGAAGGACGGCCTGAGCCAGCAGAAGCTGGCCGTGCAGTCCGGTCACTGGATTCTCTTCCGTCGCAATCCCGCACTGGTTGCCGAAGGCAAAAATCCGCTGCAACTCGACTGCAAGGCCGCCGCGATTCCGCTGGAAGACTACATCTACAACGAAACACGCTACAAGATGCTCCAGAAGAGCCATCCCGAAGCGGCGGCGCAGCTGCTGGAAATGGCCCAGGCAGATATCGCCAAGACCTGGGCGAAGTACGCGAAGCTCGCGGATGTAGAGGTGGCCCCCAAGACCTAGCCTGAGTGATTCATGAAAATGGATGGGACTTAGTTACCTATCCGGATAAATGCTATTCCTGTCCATTTTCACGGAACGCGCAACGATTCAGGCGCATCTGCTTTGTTGCAAAAGGTTCGCAGTAGAGCTCCACAGCTTCACCTTTTGACGCCTCGCATCTGCACCCGACTTGTTGCGTGAATCCATCAGGGTTCCCCACCCTGCGACACGCGCCCCGGATTTTTCCGGGGCGCTTTTTTTATACCTGAAAAGAGAGAAGTCAGGATTCAGAAGTCAGAATGGGAAAGAGAGTATCCACAGATTTCACAGATGACACAGATTCCCAATCCCAGACGGCCACTACGAAAGGCGCGAATCACACGAAATAGATGGCTGGTATTCCGCGGGGCCTGCCTGATGGCCCCATGGGGCAGCCGCGTGGCCTATTACAGCGGCCAGGACCTGCAGTCTTTCCGCGGCTGGAGCACGGCGTTCAGCGTGAACCGGGACTATGGGATGGGACGGCCGCTGCCCTGGATGAGACGGGATGCATGGAGCGCGCTCTGGCAAGGACAGCTCTGTGTCCCGGAGGAAGCCGACTATGTGTTCTATGCCCAGTGCGCCGGCGGCATGCGGCTGTGGATTGACGGGGTCCTGCTGGTCGACAACTGGACCTCCCCCGGGTGGTCGCGCGGCGTGCATGCGACACAGCATCTCAGCAAAGGCATCCATCCATTTAGAATGGAATATCGGGATCGAGGCGGCCAGGCGGCAGTTCGGGTACGCTGGACCGGAGGCCCCATTCCGCCAAACACCGAAATCGGCTTCCCGCATCTGCGTAAGTACTGATTTAGTTTCAGCCTCATGCCGCAAGTAAACGGCATGAGGGCTCAGGCGGTTCCCCTAAAGCGCAGGTCACCAGCGCGGGCGGTCGGCCAGCACAAGCTGGTCGCTGCCGGCAATAAAGCGTCCCTGGGTCAGCGGGAAGTTGCCGGGGACCTTGCCATCGGCAAACACCTGATACCAGCTGAATTCCGGGGCGGAAGGATCCGCCAGACTCCGGACCCAGGGTTTGTCCCGAGTGAGGGTCGTGAAATAGGCCAGCGCGATCGGATGGATCTTCCCGTCGATTTCATAGAACCCGTCGATGTTCCGGGGCAGCAGAATGGAGGTCGCCCCGCCGTACCAGGCCGTGGCCCAGGGCATGTCGGTCGTGAGACACTCCTCCGGCTCCACCATCGAGCCGACCCAGCCGGCATAGCGATGGAAGTACGGCGGATACGGAATTCCGGTATTGGGTGGCAGCACATTCAGCAGCAACGGCAAACCGGTAAGAAACATCACGATAGCCAGAGCGGCGGTATCGAGGAAGCGCACCTCGAACTGCAGGCGGTCGAGCAGGATGAGGAAAAAGGCCCAGCCATAGGGGATGGCCAGTGGCCAGAAGATTGTGAGCGCGCGCAGGCTGTCCTCGCCGAACGCGGAGGCAAAGAGCACCAGCAGCGCGGCGGCCGGCACCATGCACCAGCGCAGGACCCGGCTGGAGGGGCGCATGAACCGGTGGAAGTACATCGCACCGAACAGGCCCAGCAGCAGACCGGCGTTAGCCATGCCGAAGCCGGAGGCGATAAAAGCGCGCAGGTTGGAGACCATCTTGATCTGAACCGCATAGAAGGCCGCACCCGGATCCGGCATCTCAGGATGGATGGAGCGCATCAGGGCATCGCCGGGAAAGAGATAGGTCCCGGACAGCATTTCATGAAAAACCAGGCCGAAGGGATTCCCGCTGAGCGCGACATTCCGGGCGAGCCAAGGCAGCACCAGAAGAACGGTCAGGCCGATATACAGGGAAGCCTTGGCCCAAGAACGATTACGGCGGGAGGCGCCGAGGTAGAGGAAAATCAGCAGCGCGATGCTTCCGGCCGCATAGCGGGTCAGGAAGGCCAGACCGGTCAGAAGAGCGGACAGCACCAGTGGGAGGATCCAACGCCAGATGGGCCCCTGCTCCTTGCCCGGAGCGGCTCCCTCGGGCAATTCGGCCGCCCACAGCGCGGTATAGACCGCACCGAGGCAGAAAAAGGTGGCGGCGGCCAGATCCGCACCGAGCAGGCTCTGCTGCCAGACCAGATCGCTGATGAGAAAGGCGCCGGCCGACAAGGCCCCCACCCGGCGATCAAACAGCTTGCGGCCGATGAGCCAGACCCAGATGGCGGAAAGCGCGGTGAAGAGATGGTTCAGCGCTACGGGGATGTAGTCCCATCCATAGACAAAAGCGGTGGTGGGCTCCCCCGTCCGGGGGCTGCCCGACAGCCAGAGGGCGCCCGACAGCAGGGTCGGCCAGACCGGCGGATGGAACAGATCCGGATGCGACAAGAGTGCGGCATCCCCATCGGGGGAGAGTTCGGCCACCTTCCACATCGAAAGCGGACGGACACAACGGGTGGTCATCTCGCCATCCATGGCGAAATTCTGCGCGATCTGGGCATAGTCCATGGCGCGCTCATCCTTGAGCCCCTGAAAATTCGAAAAAGTATAGAGAGCGCCCATCGCAAAGGCAAAGAGGGCAAAGAGCACCACCTGGATGACTTTGCGACCGGTTCCGGCATCCACCTGGTATACGAGGTTCTGTAAACTGGATTCAAATTGAAGTGCCATTGTCTCCGACCTTCCTTATCAATCGTCCCGGGGCTCCCGCAACTCATATTCATTGAGCTTGCGGTGTAATGTTCTGCGGCTGATTCCTAAATCCAATGCGGCCTGCGTCCGGTTTCCCTTGTGGCGGCGCAGCGCCTCTTCCAGCAGCTGCCGCTCGGTGTCGCGCATGCGGTTGCCGGCTCGGGACCCCGTGCGGAGCCGCCCCTTATCGGGGCGGAGGGAAACCGGCAGATCCCGGACGGTCAGTTTGCTGCCATGGCCCAGCACCACCATCCGCTCGATGACATTCCGTAGCTCCCGGACGTTGCCGGGCCAGGGGTAGGCCATCAGGGCGTCCATGGCATCGGTCGTCAGGCTGACGGGCTTCTTGTGGTTCTCTTCCGAGAGTGTCTGCAGATAATGCTGGGCTAGGAGAACAATATCCCCGTCCCGCTCCCGAAGCGGGGGAATCATCAGATTCACGACATACAGGCGATAGAACAAGTCCTCACGGAAGCGCCCCTCTTCCAGCATGGCTTTCAGATCCTGATTGGTCGCCGTCACCAGACGGACATCCACGCTGATCGTTTCCGTCCCTCCTACGCGTTCAAACTTCCGTTCCTCCAGCACCCGCAGGATCTTCACCTGCAGGGAGGCATCGATTTCGCCAATCTCGTCCAGAAAGAGCGTTCCGCCATCGGCCATTTCAAAGCGGCCGCGACGGCGCTCCACGGCACCGGTGAAGGCTCCTTTTTCGTGGCCAAACAGCTCGCTCTCCAGCAAGGTCGGTGACAGGGCCGCACAATGTACCGGAACAAAGGGATTTTCTGCACGAGGGCTGCACTGATGCAGCGCGCGGGCGACGAGTTCCTTGCCGGTTCCACTCTCCCCCTGGATCAGGACGGTGGCTCGTGACGGAGCGGCCTGGCGAATGGTATCAAACACCTCCTCCATGGCCGGAGAGGTGCCCAGAATGTTCTCAAACCCGACTTTGGAGCCCAACTGCGCTTTCAGACGCTTGTTTTCCTCCCCCAGGTCACGCTCGCTCAGCGCGCGCTTCAACAGGAGCTCCAGACGGTCCAGATTCACGGGCTTGGCCAGGAAGTCGTAGGCCCCCCGCTTCATGGCTTCCACGGCGGTCTCCATATTGCCATAGGCCGTCAGCATGATCAGCACGGGCTTCGGATCGCGGGTCAGCAGACGGGACAGGAGCTCCATGCCGTCCATCCCCGGCATCCGCAGATCCGAGAGTACGACATCCGCTTGGCGTGTCTCCAGCCACTCCAGGGCTTTCTGTCCGTTTTCGACGGTGGCCACAGCATACTCGTCGCGCAAGGCGCGAGAGAGCCCCTCGCGGGTGTTCTTTTCGTCGTCAACGATCAGAATGACCGGCTTACGGCTCATGACGGGGCCTCGGTGGCTTCCGCGCCCGCGGCATGCGCCGCCAGCAGGCGGATCCGCTGATCCTCACGCTGGAAATTCAGTTGGATCCGCGTACCGTTGGGCAGACTGTCGATCAGAACGGTTCCGCCATGGTCCCGAAGTATCCGCTGCACAATCATGAGCCCCATCCCGGTGCCAGTGGCTTTGGTGCTATGGAACGGCTCAAACAGCTTGCCCATCTTCTCGGCGGGAATGCCCCCACCGGTGTCCTGGAAAATGACGCCCGCCAGACGGTCTTCCTTTGTGTAGGAGATCCGGAGCACACCGCCTCCTGCCATGGCCTGTACCGCATTGTGAATGATATTAAAAACGGCCTGCTGGACCTGCACCCGGTCCACCCAGACACTGGGCAGATTCTCCGCCGGCTCCAGTTCCACCACCACCTGACGGTCCTGAATCTCTGCGGCGAGCGTTTCAAGCGTCTCGGACACGATCTCCGACAGGGAAGATCGCTCAAAGTTGGGCAGGCTCGGGCGAATGGCCTTCAGGAACTGGGACAAAATCTGGTCCAGCCGTGTGATCTCCCCGCGCGCGACATCCAGCAGCTCCTTCAGGGAGGACTGACTCTCTTCGGGGAGTTTCCGCAGCTCGCGATCCATCAGTTGCAAATGGATGGTCAACGAGTTCAGCGGGTTGCCGATTTCATGGGCCACGCCGGCCGCCAACATCAAAATGGCGTTGAGGCGCTCGGACTCCACCCGTTCGTCGGCGCTGTCGCGCTCCTGAGTCACATCCCGCAGAATCATCACGACGCCATGGCTCCCGTCCGTCGGGTTTTCCAGGGGGGCGAGATAGATCGCGAGAAAACGGTGTTCCGGATAGGAGATTTCGATTTCACGGCTGGCCATCCGCGCCCATTCCTTCTCGTCCAGACGGAGCAGGTTGGACCATTCCACATCCCGGATCGTCTCGCTCATGGGCTGGCCGATCACGGTGGTCTCATCCAATCCGAGCAACTGGCAGGCCCCCTGATTGGCATATTCGATGCACCCCTCCGCATTCAGCACCAAAATGCCTTCGCGCAAGGCATGAAAAATGGTCTCCAGCAAGCCCCGCTCGGAGGCAAGGCGCAAAAACTGAGTCTGAACGCTCCCCGGGTCGAGCTTGTCCAGCCTCTCAATTAACTTGTTCCAGAATGCTGATTTCATTGTTTTCGGTGTTCCACCGGTGCCTTCGTACTCTCTACGATGCGCTCCAACCCCGCAAACAAAAAAATCACAGAAATCGTCCACTCGCCCCTTGACGGAGCCCCATTCTCGTGCGATCAGTATCACAGGGTGCGGAAGCGCCGTAAATCCCGCGATACATTTTCAGACAGACAAACAAACAGGTGAAGCAGATGAACATGGATGAGGAAGAATACAGCCCATATGGCTATGGACGCGGATGTGGGATTCATGGAGAAGATTTTCTCTGCGAATGCACCCTGTGCGGCATTGAATACTGCTCCGCCTGTTTCCGTCATTCCACCCTGTGTGCCGATTGCGCGGCACAGGCGGCCTTTGATGATGAGGTTGCTGAACCCACCGAGGAAGAGAAGGATATTCTTCTCGCCAATGAATTCACTGATGACGAACCCAGCGAACTCATTGACTTTGAGTCTCCTGCTCCCCCGGCAAAAACGATGAAGGAAAAGGCCAAAGCCAAGACCCAGGCAAAACCCAAGGCGAAAGCAAAAGCAAAGACCGCTTCGAAGGCCAAGGTCAAACCGAAAGCCAAAACCAAAACCAAAGCGGTTGCGAAACCCAAGGTGAAAACCAAGGCCAAGGTCAAGTCCGCTCCCCAGGCGAAAGCCAAACCCCGGAAAGCCACCGCTAAAAAGCGGAAGGCCTGATCCGCCCCTGTCTGTGACCCCCTCTTGATTTCCCATACCTACAACCTCTGGACCATCGGGTGCCAGATGAACGAAGCCGACGCCCTGCGCGCCGCTGCCGTGCTGGAATCCATGGGCTTCCATTCCGTTTCGGACGTGCGGGAAGCCAGCCTCCTCCTGCTGAACACCTGCGTGGTCCGCCAGCAGGCCGAAGATAAGATCTACAGCCGCCTGACCTATGTGTCCCAGCTCAAGAAAAAGAACCCGGAGATGATCGTGGTGCTGATGGGCTGTCTGGTCGGGAAAAATCCCAGGCAGCTCGCCATGCTGCAGGAACGCTTCCCGTTTGTAGATCTCTTCCTGCCCCCCTCCGATCTGAACCCGCTACTCCAGTATGCAAACGAGCGCGGATGGGCTCCCCCAGCCGATGCGCCGCCGCTGGATGAGCTCCTGCCCCCGCCCCTGCCCGACTCGATGACGGGTCAAACGATCGTCGCTCATCTGCCCATCGTGCTGGGTTGCTCCCATGCCTGCACCTACTGCGTCATCCCCTATCGGCGCGGACGGGAAATCTCCCGTCCCTCCGAGGAGATCCTGACCGAAGCCCAAGCGCTGATTACGCGAGGAGTGAAGGAACTCATTCTTCTCGGCCAGATTGTGGATCGATACGGCCTGGACCGGGAGGGAGAGATGCGGCTCCCGGAGCTCCTCCGACAGGTGGCCACCCTCCCCGGCCTGGAGCGCGTCCGCTTTCTCACCAGCCACCCGAAATGGATCACGCCTGAACTGATTGAAGCCGTCGCGTCGACTCCGAAGCTGTGCCCCTACTTTGAAATCCCGGTGCAGGCCGGTTCCGATGCCGTCCTCACCGATATGCGCCGCGGTTATTCTGTCGCAGACTATGAAGCCCTGATCGACCGGGTCCGGACGGCCGTGCCCGGCGCGGGCATCTCCACGGATATCATTGTGGGCTTCCCCGGCGAAACCGCCGACCAGTTCAACGAAACCATGGGCCTGATGCGACGCATCAACCCGGACATGATCCGCATCGCCAAATACTCCTCCCGGCCCCTGACCTATGCGACCCGGCATCTGCCGGATGACGTCAGTGACACCGAAAAGGAGCGGCGGCGTGTGGCTTTGGAAGCCCAGCTCCGCGTCCTGCTGACAGAGAAAAATGCTCCGCTGCAGGGTCAAACGGTTGAAGTTCTGGTTGAACGCATTGAAAAGAACGGCCGACGCTACGGCCGCACCCCGGACTATAAACCTGTGTTTATTGACGGAAGCGAAGCCGCACCCGGCGATTTGATTCAGGTGCGCATCACCTGGGCCGGCCCCTTCAGCCTCATCGCCGAAGCCCTCTAGCCATCTCGACCCTCGCCGGGACCGGTGGGGATTTCATGCCGCGCACAGGACTCGTTCGAGAGGGAAATTGCAATTTTTCCTGATTTTGCTACACTAAATCTTGTTCGGACACAGAATGACCCCGCGGTGGCATATTCGTCCGGACCGCCCTGATCCCTGGAAAGACCTCCAGGCCCAGAGTGACACCGCAATCAAAAGGCCATGTATGATTTACAATAAACGTCAGCGAAAAATAGCGGGACGGATCGAACGCACCACCTCCAAATCCAAATGGAAGGACTGGAAATGGCAGATCAAGCATCGGGTGCGGTCTTTGGATGTGCTGGAAACCCTGTTGGGCATCAAACTGCCCAGGGCCCAGCGCGCGAAGTTGAAGAAAACGGTAGACAAGTTTCCCCTCTCCATCACGCCCTATTATCTGTCTCTGATCAACACCGAGGATCTGGAAAACGATCCGGTGTTCCGTCAGGCCATCCCCTCGATCCACGAGCTGGATGTCTCACGAACCGATATGGCCGACCCGCTGCATGAAGACAAGGACAGCCCCGTGCCCTTGATTACCCATCGCTATCCCGATCGCGTCCTCTTCCTGATCAGCAACACCTGCGCGATGTACTGCCGCCACTGCACGCGCAAACGCCGTGTGGGGGATATCGACAACATTCCGAAGAAATCGGAGATCCGTCTCGCGCTCGACTATATCCGCAACACCCCTCGCGTGCGTGATGTCCTGCTCAGCGGAGGCGATCCCCTGATGCTGTCCACGTCCTATCTGGACTGGGTGTTGACAGAACTCCGCAAGATTCCCCATGTCGAGATCATCCGCATCGGCACCCGCATCCCGGTGGTCTTGCCCTATCGCGTCACGACCGAGCTCACGAACATGCTCAAAAAACATCAACCGCTCTGGATCAATACCCACTTCAACCATCCGCGGGAAATCACAGCCTCCTCCCGGGAGGCGCTCGCCAAACTGGCCGATGCCGGCTTCCCGCTGGGCAACCAGACCGTCCTGCTCTCTGGGGTCAACGACTGCCCCAAGATCATGCGCTCCCTTGTGCAGCAACTTGTGGCCAACCGGGTGCGGCCCTACTATCTCTACCAATGCGACCTGTCAGAAGGGCTGAGCCATTTTCGGACACCGGTCGGCAAGGGCATCGAGATCATCGAAAGTCTGATCGGCCATACGAGCGGATTGTGCGTGCCGACCTATGTAATCGACGCGCCCGGCGGGGGCGGGAAAATTCCCATCATGCCGCACTATCTGATCTCATGGTCCACCAACAAGGTCATCCTCCGGAATTACGAAGGCGTCATCACCACCTACAAGGAGCCGGACTCCTACGAGCCCACCTTCTGCGACCGGAATTGCGACGACTGCAACCTGCAGATCTCCACCGAAGCGGCGACGGAATATCGCGCGGTGGGGATCGAGCAACTGCTGGCCGATTATGACAAGGCCATCGCTCTCGTCCCGGCATCCAACACGCGCCATAAAAGGAGAAAGTGAGCATGCCCAGAACCGTCTTCGCCCGAACGGGCTTTCTCCTCTTGGCCGTGTACCTCCTGACGGGCTGGGTGCCGGCCCGATCCGAAGAGCCTCAGGAAGAACTGGCCTCCGCACTCACCGGCAAGTTTCCCCCGTTCAGTTACTCCAACGACAAGGGAGAACTGGCCGGCTTCGATGTGGACGTCTCCCGCGAAATCGCCCAGCGCATCGGCCGCTCCTCCCGGATCGTCGCCACGGAATGGGACGGCATTCTCGCGGGCCTGCTGGCCAAGAAATATGATGCCATCATCGCCTCGATGGCCATCACGCCCGCGCGGCAGGAAAGCGTCAACTTCTCCACCCCCTACTACCAGTCGGGTGCCCAGCTTTTCGTTCACCGGGACAATCCAGACCAAGTCTATTCCATCAATGAATGCGATGGGTTGCGCATTGCCGTTGTCTTGGGCGAAACCTATCAGCAGTTTCTGGAAACCCGCTTCCCGGAAATCGAAGTCGTCACGCTGAAGTCCAGTGCCGAGATCTTTGAGATGCTGGAGCAGAAGCGCATCACCGGGTTCGTCACCGACCGCCTGGTGGGGGCCTGGCAGATCAAGCAGGCCGGTCGCCCCTTCGTCCCCGTGGGCGAAATGCTGTATAAAGAGCGCATCGGCATTGCCATCCGCAAGGAAATGCCGCAGTTGCTGGCGCAGGTCAATCAAGCTCTCGCCGATATGGAATCCGATGGCACTCTGTCGGCCATCCACAACCGCTATTTCGGCCTCAGCGGCACCCAGGCCGCGGCCCCCGGGAACATGCCGGTTTCGGTCATCGTCCTCAAACTCCTCAAGGGATTTGCCATCACGCTGGGGATTGCGGCCGCCGCCATCCTCCTTGGGTTCCTGCTGTCCATCCCCTGCGGGCTGATTCTGGCACACCCGAAAGGACCGTGGGCGATCCTCCATTTCCCCGTGCGCCTGATTGTGGATGTCCTTCGGGGCACGCCCGTCCTGATCCAGCTCCTCTTCGTCTGGCTGGGGCTGGGCCTGCGCCCCTTCCCCGCCGCCATTCTGACATTGGGAATCGCCTCGATGGCCTACATGGCCGAAGTCATCCGGGCCGGCCTCATGAGTGTTCCCGCCGGCCAGAATATCGCGGCCCGGGCCCTGGGCTTGTCTTCTCTGGACCGGTTCCGCTTCGTGGTCTGGCCCCAGGCCTTCAGGATTGCCATCCCCCCGCTGATGAACTGCGTGGTGGCCCTGATCAAGGATACGGCGCTGGTGTCCATCATTTCCATCCCCGAACTGATTCGGGAGGCCCAATCGGTCATCAGCGTCACGTTTGAACCCCAAATCTACTACCCCATCGCCGGCCTACTGTTTTTTGCCGTAACGTTCCCGCTGATGAAACTGGCCGGACGCCTCGAAAAGTCCATTCAGGCGAAAGGATTTTCTCATGATTGAAGTCCAGCATGTTACCTACACCTATCCCGACGGAACCCAGGCCCTCCGGGACGTCAGTCTGATCTGTCCGCCTGAGCATATCTTCGCCATCATGGGCTTCTCCGGCTCAGGCAAGACCACCTTGCTCAACTGCATCGCCCGCTTTCTCCAACCCCAGAGCGGATGCATCCGGCTGGACGGACAGGATATCAACCAAATGGAGGTCGTCGATTTCCGGAAACAGGTGGGGGTCATCTTCCAACATCTAAACCTGTTCCCGCATCTGAGCGTGCTGGAGAACATGACCCTGGCCCCCCGGCGCGTCCAAGGGCGCTCCGAATCCGAGGCGCGGGCCGAGGCCATGGAGATGCTCGAACGGCTGCGGATCGCGGATCTGGCCGCCAGCTATCCCGCCCAGGTGAGCGGCGGCCAGGCCCAGCGCGTGGCCATCGCCCGGGGCCTGATGCTCAAGCCCAAGGTGATGCTGCTGGACGAACCTACCAGCGCGCTGGATGCCAGAACCACCATGGAGTTCGCACAATGGCTCCGGGAACTCCAGTCCGATACCAGTTTCATCATCGTGACTCACGACCTCCCATTTGCCAAGGAAACCGCTGAAAAAGGCGTCTATATGCAGGAAGGGCAAGTGCGGGCAGAAGGCCGCATCCGCGACATCCTCCAGCAGGCCACCGGATCGGATGCCCATGCCTGACCCCGCATCCGACCGCCTGGAGACGCTCCCGTGCGGATCCCTCATTCAGCATGGTCCCTCCAACGACCGCATCTATCTGATGAAGGCCGTCGCCCCCTGCCCCGCCCAGCTGCCGCTTGAGCTGATTGCACTGTCCCGTGAGAAGGGCTACTCCAAAATCTTCGCGAAAGTCCGGGAGCCGGATGCCGCGCCATTCCTCGCGGCGGGCTTCGAGAACGAAGCCCTAATCCCCGGGTTCTATGCCGGCGAAATAAGCGCCCTGTTCATGGGGTTCTATCTGGACGCGGCAAGAAGCCGGGAATCGGACGCGGACAAATTGGACGAGATCCACGCCATCACAATGGCCAAAGAGCCCATCGAGAAATTGCCGCCACTGGACCGTTGCTTTTCCATCCGCCCCTGCGGTCCAGCCGATGTGGCATCCATGGCCCGCATCTATGCCGATGTCTTTCCCTCCTATCCCTTCCCCATCCACGACCCCGCCTATCTGCTGAAGACCATGGAAAGCCACATCGCCTATTTCGGCGTGGAAGCGGACAGCGAACTGGTCGCCATCTCCTCTGCGGAAATGGATGTAAAATCCTCCAATGTGGAAATGACCGATTTCGCCACCCCCCCCCGCTGGCGCGGAAACCAGTTGGCCCAGCACCTCCTGGCCCGGATGGAAACGGATATGAAGGCCCGCGGCATCCGCACCGCCTACACGATTGCGCGGGCCCTATCCGCCGGCATGAATATCACGTTCCGCAAGGCGGGCTATGCCTATGGTGGACGCCTGAAAAACAACACCCAGATTTCCGGTCAGATCGAAAGCATGAACGTCTGGTTCAAGCCGCTCGTCTAGCAGATATATATTTATTCCGTAGCCACATTTTTCGGTTGCAAGGACGGTCCGATTGTAGGCCCGCCCTCTGTGGCGGGCGCGAATTCCGCCGGACTCACAACGGCTACTCCCTGCACCCAGCGGCGGCAACCAAAAGTTTCCATGGTATGGAAAAACTTTTCGCGATTTGGCATCGGGCCACGCTTGGCCCTTGTCCCGAAGCGGGACTTGCCTTCGGCAATCCGTGCACAAAGTGTGCGCTTTCCACAGTATGGAAGAAATGTTTGTCACTTCGATCGCCTTGCTCTCTCGTTCGAAGTGCAAAGCACTTCGCTATAGACCTCGCGTTTATTCTTCGCCGTTGGCTCGAACTCGGCACTCGCCTGTTCCACACTATGGAAAAATCAGGCTAGGCCAGTCGCTCGCAAGCAAGCGGATGGAGAAGTGCGTTCCCTATCGTCGAGCAATCAGCGACCGCCAAAGCGCCATCCCAGGGCGAGTGAGGCATTCCATCCGCTCAGGTCCACCTCGATACGATCGGGGCCAAGGGTATATTCCTGGCGATCTACCCAATCGTAGCCGCCGGAAGCGAGCAGGTAGACCGACGGCGTCACATCGAGTTCCAGACCGGCAGAGAGGGTCGCACCCCAGAGCCAATCCTGTTTATCCACCTCATCGGTCCAGCTCTGGATCACGCCGCCATCTTCCCAAGCGAAGGTTTCCGTGCGCGACAGGTCGGCATCCAGCAGCGTGACTGTCACGCCCCCCTGCAGCAGAATCGCCACCCGTTCGATGGTGCGCAACCGAAGTCGCGGGCCCAGCGTCAGCACGAAAGCATTCAAATCCGCATCCAGGTCCACGCGGCTGATCGCTGTTTTTTGCTTCCGGCCCACAACGCGGTCAGTCGAAGTGAACGAGCTCTCGCTCTCCTCAATGGATATAGGGTGATCGGCAATCAACGGGCCTAATCCGCTCGGATCAGTCATCACGTATGGCGCCGTCGGAAAGGATGTGTTCCCGAGGGTGTCATAGGCATAGCTCCAGCTCTGCGAGCGTTCCATGACGGATTCGTACCGAGTCCAGGTCACCTGCTGGCTCCAGGTCTGCTCGCCGCAGAACGAGGCGTCCATGCCTCCGAGCCAGCCCACCTGCATCTGAATTGAGGCATCAAAGAGGCGTTCCGTTACAAAGGTATAGCCCAAAGTCGCCAGTGCCCCTACTCCGTCGAGGTCCGTCGACCCGCTCCAGCCTGCGGTCCCGGACGTCACCCGGGTGCTCGTGCGCTGGGCGCTCGAGAAAGCAGAATCGCTCTGGGTGAATGATAGCGTGTTCGCTGTGAGATCGTACTGCCCCGCATTCTGATAGGCGAAGTACTGGCTGAATCCAAGCGATTCAGCCC
This sequence comes from uncultured Verrucomicrobiota bacterium, assembly GCA_964526745.1. Lineage (GTDB taxonomy): Bacteria > Verrucomicrobiota > Kiritimatiellia > CAIQIC01 > Lenti-01 > Lenti-01. Next base: position 53,232 of record CAZGMQ010000006.1, on the reverse strand, counting down.
AGGCCCAACCAGAGGGCCCGACATAGCCGTCATCAAAAGTGCGGTGAATCTGGGCGGTGCCGTCATCCGGCTGGGTAATCGGATCGGTCCAGGCCCTATCGCCCTGTGTGCCGGGAATCGCCGCCATCTCTCCGGCAGAGGCAGCGGACGAGCCGCCCTCCACCGTCAGATCCATGCCGCCGCGCACCCAAGGGCCTGCTTCAAAATAGACCTGCCCGGAACACATCACCGCCCCTGCCAGCCAGACTGCCATTCCGATCTTCTTCATTCATTCACTCCTACTACACTTCAAATCCTGCCCACAGCCCGAAATGGGCGCGACAGATTCATTTATATATTTTAGGTTTTTCATGTTGAATAAGGGTCACTCTGTGACTTCCTTGACGCGGTAGATGCGGAGGCCTTCAGGGGGCTGGGTGGACGGAGGGCCGGCATCGATCCACTGTGTCTGATTGGCGGTGGCGCGCAAGCGCAGGGGTACCTGGACCCACTCCCCGCCCGGGAAGTTGTTGCGGTATTCAATGGCGTAGACCGCACCGACAACGGTATCGAACTGGAGGAGGTAGCGGCCACCGGACAGCGGGACGCCATCGCCGATCACGGTGCCTCCGCCCGGCAGAGGTGGCACCCATTCCGGCAGGATATACTGCAGCTCAATCGTCGGAGGCGAGGTATCCACGCGATAGGCGCCGGTACAGATATACGCAATGCTCAGTTCCAGCGTGGCGCCGTTGGTGAAGGCGGTTTCCATTTCGATCATCGGGCGGCCGTCTGAGGAGGTGCCCGTCTGATTTTCGATGGTGATGCCCGGCATCAGATTGGTGAAGAGCACGCGCACGCCGATGGCATCCATGCTGGACTCATTGCGCACTTCCAGAATCTGACTAAAGCGGGGATTCCACAGTTCGCGTTCCAGGAAGTCCTGACTGACGAGGGCGGGTTCGCCGACCACATCCACGAGGAAGGAGTAGCTGGCGGTATAACCGGTCACCGGATCGGCCGCATGGATGGTGATGAGTGCCTGCCCTGAACTGCGAGGATCCAGTTCGAGGTTTTCTCCAGCAGCCGTAATGGATACGCCCACGATGTTGGTATCGCTCGACTCGGCGGTATAGACCATCCCTGCGCCATAAAACATGTTGGACAAGGGCTGTTGCATAATGGCGCCCCGTGAGACCGGGCCGGGCTGCGGTGGATGCGTTTCATAGGGTGTATTCGTTGTAGCGGGCACCCAAACCGTGCGCGAGGGATGGCTGTAGCCGTTGCTGTTCCAGGCATACAGGCGAATGGCATACCAGACGCCATCGGCCAGCCCCATCACCGGATACTGCTCCACCATCGCCACGTCGAGTTTCTCATAGCCGGGATGATAAGCCGCAAAGTTGGTGTCTAGCGCCACATCCAGGAAGTGAGCCGTTGCCGCGGAAACCGGCTGCCAGCGCGCGACCAGATTCGACGAAGTGATATCGATGGGATCGGCCTGCACCGGTGCATCCAGCCAGAGATATTCAAATCCGTTGGTCCTGACCATGGTGCCGCCAGTGGTCGAGATGACCTGCACATCACCGGTGACTGCAGCTGGGGCAGCTTCCGCCCGCACCGTTACATCGTTCACGGTCTGCGTCAGGATGGTGGCCTGCACACCCGCCAGCGTGACATCGGAGATGTCTGTACCATCTCCAAGCCATCGGCCCTGGATCAGGACATCGAGGCCGCCGCCGACATTCGCGGCATCCGGTACCACATTGGTGATGATTCCGCCTATGCGCCATTCGTTGGTGACGGCTGGAGCCGGGTTCCAGTTGGCATCGCCCGCCTGCGTCGCCTCCACCCGGGCGAGTCCGGAATTGGTGAACGTGACACTCAAGCCCGCCATCAAGGTGGTTTCAGGGGTCAGGTTCGCAAAGCTGACGGCCAGACCGCTGGAGGCCTGCGCGCTGACGGAGGTGCTGGCCCCCAGAATGAACTGCGCGCCATCCGGCGGCAGGAAGTTGGTGATGACCTGATCGCCCTTGATGATGGTCAGGGTCGTGGTGTTCGTGGCCATCCAGTTCACGGTATCCACGATGCCGGTCACGGCATAGGTTCCGACCGTCACCGGTAAGGGAGCCGCACCGTCATACGTCACCGCAACGGCTGAACCGGATCCCACTGTAGCGACCACGGACTTGGCAGTGCCATCATAGCTTTGCGTGATATTGCTGAAGGTGATCGTATCGAGCGCGCGGGCCACGACCAGAGAGCCGGTCTCCACGCCCTGATACATCAGGTCATTGACGGTGCCGGTCACGGCATAGGTCGCGGCATTGGTTGGAGCCCAGGTCAGTCCGTCATAGGTGAATTCAACGGTCAGCCCGGCGGGCATCGTTGTGGCGGTGATCGTTCGCACCGTGCCGTCATAGGTCTGCGTCAGATCCTGCAGGAAGACCGGAGCCACGGCCTTGGTCACCAAGAAGGTGTTCGTGAACTCGGGGGCCGGATTCCAGTTACCGTCCCCGACCTGACTGGCCACGATACTCACCTACCCCGATGTCGAGAAGGTCAGATTTGTGCCACCGGCGATGGACGCCGGACCGGAATCCACGGCAAAAGATACGCCCAGTCCGCTGGAGGCGGTGGCGGCCAGACCGAGCTCATTGGTCGTCAGCTGATCGGCAATGCCGGTAAAGGTGATCGTCTGATTTTCCTTGGCCACGACCAGGGAGTCTGCGGCAACCCCCTGGTAGATCACGTCGTTAATCGTCCCCGTGACCGCATAGGTTCCGGCATTACTCGGAGCCGTTGCATTTCCATCATAGGTGAATTCGACGGTCAGGCCAGCAGGCATCGTCGTGGCGGTGATCGTTCGGGCAGTGCTGTCATAGGTCTGCGCCAGGTCCAGCAGGAAGACCGAAGCCACGGTCTTGGTCACCAGGAAGGTATTGGTCACATTCACTGCCGCGTTCCAGTTTCCATCGCCCGCCTGCGAAGCGACAATCGAGACGTTTCCCTCGCCTGTAAACGACAGGTTGGTACCGCCAGCAATCGTTGCCGAGCCACTGTCCACCGCAAACGAGACGGAGAGCCCACTCCCGGATGTGGCGGACAACCCGACCAGGCTTGTCGTCTCCTGATCGGCAATCGCCGAAAAGGTAATGGTCTGACCGGCCTTAATGGCTGTTACAGTGGAGGTTGAAGAGGTCGCAAAATACAAATCATCCTGCGCCTGGGTGGCGACCACCACTATGGATCCGCTTCCCGCGGTCACGCTCAGACCCGGGCCGCTGACAATGGAACCCGGACCGCTGGAGACCGCATAGCTGACCGCACCGGTTCCGGAGCCGCCGGTGGTAGATAATGGATTGGTCGAGGCATAGGCCTGCGGGGTGCTCGGAGTAAAGCCCAGTGCCGCCTGTGGCTCGCGAAGGTATTCAAATGAGTTCGGATTATAGGTATCGCCATAACTGACAGACTGCAGCCGCACTTCACCGATGCCTGCGATGGCAGCCGTGCCAGCGGTCACCACCACCTGGGTGGCGCTCTGGCTATTAATCGATGCGACGGAGACTCCACACAGGGTCACATTCGTCACATCGGAACCATTGCCGAAGTTGGTGCCGCTGAGGACCACCGGATACCCGCCGGTCCAGGAACCACTCGTGGGGGCTACTGTATCCAGAATTCCCCATGGATTCACCGTATAGGCCCCTGGCAGGACCGTATCGCCATTGTCCGAGGTCTGGACCGTGATATCCTTCACTCCCGGACTTCCTGTGGCGGGCATGGTGATAGTCACCCAGCTGGTGCCGCTGCCCACGATGGTCGCGGAAGTCCCGCCAACCAGTACATTAGTGATGGTGCCAAAGTTGCCATTGGTAATCGTGAGTGTATTGCCCCCCATGAATGGCCCGTTATTTGTGGAAATCGCATAACAGGCCCCGGCCAGGTTCACAATATAGGGATTATTGGTCGGGGCATTGTTGGTGATCACCAGAGAAACTGAATGGGAACCCGGTGCGAGGGGCAAATAGGTCACCGTGAAGGTGACGGCGCTGTCCACAGGAACGGAAGCCGGGAGACTGGAAATAGTGAACAACTGGACATCGCTGCCATTAGTCTGAACACCGGCGATATTCAATGCGGCATTGCCGTTGTTGGTCAGACTCAGGGTATGAATCGTGACCGAGCCCGGCAAAGCCGGAACAAATTTTGTGCCCTTCTCCAGGACGGCCGCTTCCCCGCTGGCGACAGCCGCTCCGTTTGTACCTAGGACTTCCATGCTGGGAATGCTGCCTATCCAGAGATCCCGCGAGCCACTCTCCCCCAGCAGCCAGCCAGCTGCCGGTGAGGCCACAAAAGAACTGTAGTCGCTGGCCGATGCGCCTTCGATAATCACTTCCTGATCCGGCAGGGCTCCGCCTGCACGCGAAATTAGAACCGTCCCGATCCCGGATACATCGCCTGTGACCTGCAACAGATCCAGAGAGTTGGATGTCGCGGCATAACAGGCATAGCGGCCCCCGTCGAAAAGCAGATTATCCGTGAAGGTCAAGGAGGCCACATCGGTCAGCTGCGTACCGGGAGACACGGTCCCCCGGATGGTCGCGGCCGCATGGACCGTTCCGGTGCCGTTCAGCTGCGCGCTGCTCTCCACGACAAAGTTTGTAGCGGTGACCTGGGAACCCAACTGCCACTCGCCGCCTGCGACACGGATGGTGCCGGCCTGCGCCGACAGGATTGGAAGCAGCGCAACCACTCCCAAACCCATCCACTTTTTAATCTGTGTTTTCATGACCGATTGTTGTCAGGAATAACCCTGAGTCCATTTACCTTTCAGGTGTCACTCGTACAGTGTTCACAGACTGGTTCTCCGCCGAGATCTGTCCGGGCTGGATTTCGCTCTTCAATTGTTCCACGGGACGGTTCTTCAGATCCTCCAGACAGGCTGGATCGTTGCGCGGCACATGAAGGGTCCAGGACAGCTTCACATCACTATCCCCGGCAATGACAAACCGGTTACCCGCCACCTCCTGTTTGATATAGAGTGAAGCCGGAGCCCCAATGGGGGTCAGGGCATAGACCTCAGCTCCCACTCGATTCAGTGCGGAGTAGTAGTCAGGAAGGGCAACCACCGCCTCTCCATTGACCAGCTGTGTTCGGCCTTCATAGATATTCAGGACATCCGGGCCTTCCACACAGAAGTGACGCAGCACCTTGTTTTCGGGGTCCAGGGGATGGTCTATGGTGAAGGCCTTGGCGACCCAGGAACCCGTACCTACCGTGGAGCGATACATGAGACCCGTCCCACCGTCCATATAGAGGGAACCCCGAAATACTGCTGTATGGTTCCTTCGATTAGTGATGCCGCGGCCAATAGTAATGCGGTCGTATCCGCTATAGGCGCTGGCGGCATGGCCAATGGCGATATTGCTATACTGACCATCCGCCGAATATCCGATGGCGATTCCATTGTAATCGCCATCCGCACCACAGCCGATCGCTACACCTCCTACCCGATAGCGGGAAGTCGCCTGACGGCCGATGGCTACGCTGCCGGAGGAGCAGCTGTAGGCCCGGGTGGCCTCACCGATCTGGACATTGAGGTTGGCCATATCAATTGAATAGACATTGGTCAGGAAGTTATTGTTCATATTCAGGGGCGCCGTCATGGCCACGGAGCCATCCGACATGAAATCACCCGTGCGGAACCACATTGGAGCGACGACGGCGGAATAGTTGTAATACAGCCCCTGGGCCCCATCTGTCTGATAGACCAACAGCCCGTGGGCCGCGCCGCCGCGCAGGTTCCCGCTGTCATCCAGCAGACCCCCGTTCACCGCACTGGAGGCGGTCGTGCGCTGAGCCTGCGTCACCCGCGGAATCAGCAGGCCTTTGCCGTCGCCTATCGCCGGAGACTGGATATCCAGCATCGCATTGGTATTCGGCAGGGCGCCATCCGCACTGATCGAGGTGCCGACCTGCTGGGCGTGAACCGATGAAGACATCAGTCCCGCGAGAAGCACCAACACCCCAAATCCACATATCTGTCTCTGTTTCATATTCCGCCAACTTTCCATGCCATCATCCTGCTCTATCCTGCACTCGGCCTATTTCCCGAACCAGACTCAATTCATAAAATTATTATTCAGACTTTTATTCCGCCAGTTCCTTCACACGATAAATCCGCAGTCCTTCCGGAGGCTGGGTCGCAGGCGGACCGGCATCGATCCACTGGGTCTGATTGGCGGTGGCGCGCAGGCGCAGGGGCACTTGGACCCATTCCCCTCCCGGGAAGTTGTTGCGATATTCAATGGCGTAGAGATGACCCACCACAGAATCGAATTCCAGAATATAGCGACTACCGGACAGCGGAACTCCATTACCGATCACGGCGCCTTCACCCGGCAGCGGCGGAATCCATTCGGGCAGGATGTACTGCAATTCGACAGTAGCCGGATACAGATCGACGCGGTAGGCACCCATGCAGAGATAGACGACATTCAGATCAAGGGTCGCGCCGTTGGTGAACGCCGTTTCCATCTCAATCATCGGCCGACCGTCCGCGGAGGTGCCCGTCTGGTTTTCGATGGTGATGCCTTCCTCCAAATCCGAGAACAGCACGCGGACGCCGATGGCATCCAGTCCAGAGTCATTGCGCACCTGCAGAAGCTGAGTGAAGCGCGGGTTCCAGAGCTCGCGCGGCAGGAAGTCCTGGCTGAGGATGGTGGGTTCATTCACGACGTTCACGAGGAAGGAATAGCTGCAGGTGTAGCCGGTGAGGGGATTCATGGCATGAATCGTGACCGTGGCCTGGCCGGTATTGCGCGGATCCAGTTCGAGGTCTCCACCGGCAGAAATGGCGGTCCCTACGACATTGCTGTCGCTGGACTCGGCCGTGTACACCATATCGGCGCCATAGAACATGTTCGAGAGCGGCTGCTGCATGATCGCGCCCTGCGAAACCGGGCCGGGGGCTGGCGGATGGGTTTCATACGGGGTATTCGTCGTCGTTGGAATCCAGACGGTTCTCGACGGTCCACTGAAGCCGTTCGTGTTCCAGGCAAAGAGCCGGATGGCATACCAGACACCTTCCGTCAGTCCCATTACGGGATATTGTTCCACCATCGCCACATCCAGCTCATCATAGCCGGACTGATAAACAGCGAAGTTGGTATCCAAGGCCACATCCAGGAAGTGGGTGCTGGCGGCAGGCACCGGCTGCCAGCGGACCACCAGATTCGATAGCGTGATATCGATGGGATCGGCCTGTACCGGCGCATCCAGCCACAGATAGGTGAAGGCATTGCTCATCACCATGGTGCCGCCGGTGGTGGAGACCACCTGCACATCCCCGGTGACCGTTGCGGGCGCAGCCTCAGCCCTCACCGTCACGTCATTCACATTCTGCGTAAGGATGGTGGCCTCGACGGCCGCTAAAAAGACATTTGAGATATCGGTTCCATCCCCGAGCCAGCGTCCCTGAATGAGGATATCGATCCCGCCACCGATATTCGCCACGGCAGGCACCACATTGGTGATGAGGCCGCCAATGCGCCATTCATGGGTGACCGGAGAAGCCGCATTCCAGTTAACATCCCCCGCCTGCGAAGCTTCCACACGGGCCAGTCCGGAGTTGGTGAAGGTGACATTCAGCCCAGCCATCAGCGTGGTTTCCGGCGTCAGATTGGCAAAGCTGACCCCCAGACCGCTTGAAGCCTGGGCACTCAAAGAGGTACTGGCACCCAGAATAAACTGAGCTCCATCCGGCGGCAGGAAGTTTGTGATGACCTGGTCACCCTTGAGGATCGTCAGGGTTGTGGTGTTGGTGGCCATCCAGTTCACCGCATTCACGATGCCGGTCACCGCGTAAATTCCGACATTCACCGGGGCCGGAACTGCGCCATCATAAGTCAACGCCACCGGCGATCCTGAGCCGGCTGTGGCGGAGACGAGCTTTGCACTACCGTCATAGGTTTGGATGGTGTTGGTAAAGGTGATCGTGTCGAGGGCGCGGGCCACTACCAGGGAATCCGCGGCGGAACCCTGATACATCAGGTCGTTGACCGTGCCTGTCACCGCATAGGTCGCCGCATTGGTTGGTGGCCATGCCAAACCGTCATAGGTAAACTCGACGGTCAGACCTACTGGCATGGTTGTGGCGGTAACTGTCCGCAAAGCCCCGTCATAGGTCTGGGAAAGATCCAGCAGCGTAACGGTTGCCAGATCCTTTGTGACCTGGAAGGTATTGGTGACGTCAGGGGCAGGATTCCAGTCGGCATTCCCCGCCTGTGAGGCCACGATGCTCACCTGCCCCGATGTAGAGAAGGTCAGGTTGGTACCGCCGGCGATGGCCGCCGGGCCCGAGCCCACGGTGAATGAAACTGCAAAGCTGCTGCCGGCTGTGGCGCCCAGCCCCACAGCATCGGTCGCCAGTTGATTGGCGATAGCCGGGAAGGTGATGGTCTGATCCGCTTTGGCCACCACTAATGCACCGGCAGAAGTCCCTTGATACATCACTTCGTTGACCGTGCCGGTGATGGCGTAGGTGCCCGCATTGCTCGGGGCTGCTGCAACGCCGTCATAGGTGAATTCGACCGTCAGACCCGCCGGCATCGTAGTCGCGGTCACCGTTCGTACCGTGCCGTCATACGTCTGCGTGATGTCCAGCAGGAAGACCGGCGCCACGGCCTTAGTCACGGTAAAGGTATTGGTCAGCGAGGCCGCACCATTCCAGTTCGTGTCGCCCGCCTGCGAGGCCACGATGGAAACGTTCCCCTCACCCGTAAAGGTCAGGTTCGTTCCGCCGGCGATCGAGGCGGAGCCGGATCCCACGGCAACCGAAACCGTCAGCCCGCTGGCGGCGGTCGCCGCCAACCCGACTTCATTCGTCGTCTCCTGATTGGCAATCGCCGGGAAGGTGATCGTCTGGTCCGCTTTGATAATGGTGAGGGTTGTCGTGTTGGTCGCCTCCCAGTTCACGGCATCCACGATGCCGGTCACCGCATAAGTTCCCACATTCACCGGTGCGGCAGCCGCACCGTTATAAGTAAGACCAACAGTTGAGCCGGAACCGGCGACGGCCGTCGCAGTCTTTGCTGTGCCGTCATACACATGGTTGGTGTCGCTGAAGGTAATACTATCCAGAGCGCGGGCCACCACCAGCGAATCCACGGCAGACCCTTGGTAGATCAGATCATTCACCGTTCCCGTCACCGCAACCGTCCCGGCGTTGGCTGGAGCGGCTGTGCCGCCGTCGTAGGTGATCTCAACGGTCAGACCCGCCGGCATCGTCGTGGCAGTAATGGTCCGCGCGGTCCCGTCATAAGTCTGAGTCAGGTTCTGCAGAAATACGGATGCGGGGGCCTTGCTCACGTTGAAGGTGTTGGTGACATCCGGCGCGGGATTCCAGTCGGCATTTCCCGCCTGCGACGCGACAAGGCTCACCTGCCCCGATGTGGAGAACGTCAAGTTGGTGCCGCCGGCGATGGAAGCCGGCCCGGAGGCCACACTGAATGCCACCGACAACCCGCTGGTGGATGATGCCGTCAATCCGACTTCATCCGTTGTGAGTTGATCGGCGATGGCCGGGAAGCTAATCCCTTGATCTGCTTTGGCCACCACCAACGCACCGGCAGAAGTCCCCTGATACATCACATCGTTCACCGTGCCGGTGACGGCGTAGGTGCCCGCATTGCTCGGGGCTGACGTTCCTCCATCATAGGTGAATTCGACCGTCAGACCTGCCGGCATTGTTGTAGCGGTGATCGTCCGCACGGTGCCGTCATACGTCTGGGCCAAATCCAGCAGGAAGACAGGGGCCGTCGCCTTGGTCACAGTGAAGGTATTGGTCAGGGAGGCCGCACCGATCCAGTTCGTGTCGCCCACCTGCGAGGCGACAATGGAAACACTCCCCTCCCCCGTGAAGGCCAGATTGGTTCCACCGGCGATGGAAGCCGGTCCGGAACCCACTGCAAATACAACGGTCAGCCCACTGGAGACACTTGCCACCAACCCCACTTCATTCGTTGTCTCCTGGTTGGCAATGGCCGGGAAGGTAAGGATCTGATCCGCTTTCGCGATTGTCAGGACGGTGGTATTGGTCGCCTCCCAGTTCACAGCATTCACGATACCGGTCACCGCATAGGTTCCTGCATTCATCGGAGCGGCTACCGCGCCGTCATAGGTCAGATTCACGGTCGAACCGGATCCGGCGATTGCCGTCACCACTTTCTGTGTGCTGTCATAGACATGATTGGTATCGCTGAAGGTGATTGAGTCGAGCGCACGCGACACCACTAGAGAATCCGCGGCGGAGCCCTGAACCATCAAATCATTCACCGTTCCCGTCACCGCATAAGTCGCCGCGTTGGTCGGAGCGGCTGTGCCGCCGTCATAGGTGATCTCGACCGTCAAGCCAGCCGGCATCGAAGTCGCCGTGAGGGTCCGCGCGGTACCATCATAGACCTGGGCCAGGTTCAGCAGAAAGACCGTTGACGGAGCCTTGGTAACAGTGAAGGTATTGGTGATAGTCGGCGCGGCATTCCAGTTGCCGTCGCCTCCCTGTACTGCCGTAAGGACAACGGCGCCATCCGTTGTGAAGGTCAAATTGGTACCACTGGCAATCGCCGCCGGCCCGGAGCTCACCGCAAAGGAAACTCCCAGCCCACTGGTCGCTGTAGCCGCCAGCCCGAGCTGATTGGTGGTCTCCTGAGGAGAAATTGCCGAGAAAGAAATCGTCTGATCGCCCTTGGAGACTACCAGCGTGCCCGTATCGATTCCCTGATACATCACGTCGTTTACGATGCCGGTAACGGCATAGGAGCCCACCGATGTCGGTGCGGTCGAACTGCCGTCATACGTAAGGTCCACACTCAAGCCGCCCGGCACGGTAACCGCAGTCGCCGTGCGGGGTGTTCCATCATAGCCCTGAGCCAGACTGCCCAGGGTCACCGTGGCCACCGCTTTAGTCACGGTAAAGGTGTTCGTCACTTGAACCGCAGCATTCCAATTGCCGTCCCCGGGCTGGCTAGACACAATCGAGACGCTGCCGGCACCCGTGAACGACAGATTCGTGCCGCCGGAAATCGTCGCCGGTCCTAAACCCACCGCATAGGAAACCACCAGGCCAGAAGCCGCGGTACCATTCAACCCCACCGCGGCCGTGGTGATCTGGTTCGAAATCGCAGGGAAAGTGATAGACTGATCGGCCTTGGAAATCGCCAGCGTCACCAACTGCAACTGCGGGCTGTTGGTGGCGGTGGCGGACACCATCGAGTTGGTCGCGATATACACGCCCACATCCAGCGTGGCCGCGGCCACCTGAGCGGTCCGGATCAGCGAGGAATTGAAGACAACGGTCCCTCCCATCGCGTTCAGCCAGCCGGAAGCCCCGGCGGAATAGGTCACGGAATTATTGAAGGCATAGGCGGTCTGACCGCTGTTGGTCAGCACCAGGGTCTGATCGGCGGGATTCGTTCCATAGGTACAGCTGAAGTCCAGCACCAGCGGATCGATATCGATCGCGCCCTCGGTCAGGGTCGTCACGGATCCCATGACAGAATTCGTGCTGAAAATCCCATCGCGCTCGGAGCGAAGGCGGATATAGTACGTCACGCCGGGCAGCAATCCGGTGACAGAGGACGTCACGACATCGCCCACAGATAAGTCCTGATACCCCGGAACAAACAAACTGAAAGCCGTATTGGGGCTGACATCCAATTGATAACCCGTCACATCCGCCACAACGCTCCAGTTAGCAAGAAATGTATACGCCGTGATGTTTGTTGCAGGGAGTACGGCCGGTGCACGCGGAGCCGTCACCCCGAGGGTGTAGTAGCCTTCATCGAAGCCCACAGCGTTGAACAGCACCTCTCCCGCTGCGATGGAATCGGCATGGCCGCGGATCACGGCAAAATTCCCGCTCGTGCCGTCCCGCCGCAGTAGCAGATAGTCATTGGTGGAAGTCAACACCCCGCTGGCTCCAGCAACAATGGGATCATAAATCAGCTTGCTGATTAGCTGGGTCTTGCCATGGATATCCAGATGCCAGATACGGATCAGGCGGCCCTCCGCCAGACCTGCCGCGAGATCGGTATTGGTGCTGCCGGTCAGATTGTTGTCCCCGAACACCAGGAAGTTGGTGATCCCACCGAGAGGACTGGTCGCAAGCCGCAAGCCGCGCGAGGCGCCGGCATCGGAGCGCAAGGACCAGATGCCTCTGTTCTTCCACTGCTGCGAGGCCATGGCATCGCCCAGCGGCGTTGCTGCCTCCACCCACTGCGGCATTTGGTTGGTCGCGCACCATGTCGCATTCGAGACCGTCGCAAGCATCTCTGTGGCCGTCTTCACCCGATTGGTGATGCCCACATCGCGAATGCGGCCCTTGAACCAGGTATAGCGCGGACTCCAGCAGGCTTCCGCTGCTACCTGATACTGCATACTGGTCGTATAGAGGGTATTCCCGGCAAGACCGTTCGCCTCCTCCGCGCCATTGACATACAGACGCATGGTCCCACCGTTTGTGGCCGTCCCCGCCACATGGGTCCACTGGTTGCTAGGCAGAACCGTCGTCCCTGTCACCAGGCGCGAAGCTCCATCATAGGCATAGAATTGCAGCTGGCCGCCTAGGCTGATCCGTAGCTGACGGTTGTAGGACGTCGTCGCATCGCCATCGGTCAGCACCAGGATGTTGCGGATCCCGGACGACTGAGGACGAATCCAGGCCTCCAGGGTATAGCCCGACGGAGGGGCAGTAGCCTGCGGGAGCACCTCAAAGTCATCCACCCCGTCATACAACGTGGCCTGGTGGGTCCAGGTGTAGGAATCAACCGAGGGCCCAAACCAGCCATCATGATTTTCCGCACTCGAATCAAACAGGTCGCTTCCCCACGTACTGTCCAGGCGGTAGCAAGACTCCAGATCCTCCTCGATGCCGCGCAGGTACAGGTTCATGGAGTCCAGGACTTCATTCGTGCTCCGGATATCCGTCCAGGTGCGCACCTCGTCGATCGAGCCATTAAAGAAACCGGATCCGCCGCCGGTGGCCCGCCCCACCGTCATCCGGTCATTCGCTCCGTGTTGCATAGTGCCGATGGGGACAGCGGTCCCCTCTTCCACACCGTTGACAAACAGGCGCATGGTGCCGTTATCCTGTGCCGTACCACAGACGTGAGCCCACTGACCGGTTTGCACCACGGTGCTGCCGGTCACAGTTTGGACGGCCCCGTCCCACACATAATGCTCAAACACGCCGGCGGCCGTCAGGCGTAGCTGCCGGTTGTAGTTGGCCATGTAGTTCGTGGTGGTTTGAGCGAGGATATTCATCGCACCGACCGCAGCCGGCTTCACCCATGCTTCGAGGGTATACACTGTCGGCTGGTTGGTCAGCGGCAGGTCGATGCCGTCGTCCACGCCATCAAACTGCAACGCATTGCGCACCTGGCTCCCCGCGCGGATCACATCCAGTTCGTTCGCCCGCACATCATACCAGTTGTTGTTGTAGTACTCCTGGAATCCGAGGCGGATGTCCGAACCCGGGGTCACCAACGCCCCGACATCGACAACGATGTTCGTCCAGGGCGGGAAGTCGCACTTGGCTGTCGGCGCACAGTCGTTCGGCCAGTTGCGGGGATAGGTGTGCTGGTAGGCTGTGATTGAGAAATCGGATTTTCGGGTGGCATTCGGGTTCTCGGACACCTGTAGACGGATGGTGTCGGCGAAGTTGGAGAAGCAGGAGCGATACCAGAAGCTGACCGGATAATTCGATGGCACATTATGAATGGTGGGACTGATCAGCCAGAGGTCATTGGTCTTGGACCCGCCATGCGTATAGGTCACATAGGCCAGCCGGCTGCCCGCATCCGGATCCGGCGGCACCGAGTTGGTTCCGCTCATCCAGCCCGGCATGGGCTGTCGGCCCGCCCACGTGTTCGACCAGCCGCGACCGCCAGCCTCCTGCCACTTCAGCCAGCCCGCCGGCGGCATATCCCCGGGAACGATTGGTACATCCTCGAACGACTCCAGCAGATAGCCCTCTCCCTCCGAATCCCCCGGACGGATTTCCACCGCATTCCCGTGTATGCGTCCCGCCCGTGAGTGGTCCGTGAACGGGCGGACAAAGAGCGTCTGGGCCGCGGGCAGGTTGCTGATGACACAGGTGTTGCTTCCCGGCGCCAGCTTAACGGCCTGATAAGGCCGCATGGCATCTGGGTCGGGAGCCCAGCCCATGTAACACTGGCTCGTTGGATAGCCCGGGAATGCATAGTAATCCACCTCCACCGTGGTGGGATCGATGAGGCGCACCTCGTACGTTGTCAGGACCGGCTCCGCCCACAAATCGCTGCGCACCACATCCATTTCGTTCGCCCGAACATCATACCAGTTGTTGTTGTAGTATTCCTGGAATCCCAGACGAATCTCGGTTCCAGCGGGCACTAGGCTTCCGATATCCACCACGATGTTCGTCCAGGGCGGGAAATCGCATTTCGCAGTTGGCGCACAATTATTCGGCCAGTTGCGGGGATAGGTATGCTGGAATGCCACAATGCTGAAGTCGGACTTCCGATACGCGGATGGGTTGGTCGAAATCTGCACGCGGATCGTGTCCGCGAAGTTGGAGAAGCACGATCGATACCAGAAACTGACCGTCGAGGTGGCGACAATTCCCTTCAGGGTCGGCGTAATCAGCCAGAGGTCGTTGGTCTTGGAGCCACCATGAGTATAGGTGACATAGGCCATGCGACTGCCGGCATCCGCATCCGGTGGGGCGCTGTTGGTCCCGCTCATCCAGCCCGGCATCGGCTGGCGGCCCACCCATGTGTTCGACCAGCCTCGTCCTCCGGCCTCTTGCCATTTCAGCCAACCGGCGGGAGTTGTTTGCCCGGGTGTAAGCGACCAGTATTCAAACGACTCCATCATCTGCGCGGAAGCCGGCAGCACCAGCGCGGCGCACAGCAGAAGCATCGACAGCATCGCAAGCGATTTCATTCCGCCCGAACCAAGGATGTGGCCATCCCCTATCCGACGTTTTGAAATACGTCCTTGTCTCGCAGTCCCTTCTTCCATTCCGAAGTCCTCCGGCGAGGTGTCACCCCACCCTTCGCAACCATGCATTGGCTTAATTGAATTCAAACAAAACGGGCGAAGTGTAATCCACCCAGCTCCTATACAATACAATAGGGAAAGAACCTCCCCTAAACAAGGGATTATTGGCTGTTTTTTCAGACTGATTCTCTACTTTACCCACTGCGCAAAGGAAGGTTGCATCAATCCAACCCTACCGGATTCTGGTAAGCTTCCCTTCAAAACAATTCCACAGGATGGAAATGACCCTAAAATTCAGGTATTCTTAGAACTGGATTCATGAACAACCCTCCTATCACCAATGCCAAACTCACTGGTCTGGAGCCCCGCTGGGCTTCGTTTCGCGGCGTCTCCCTGCTGTTTGAGAACCCCGGCTCTCCGGCAGGCCGCGCCCTGTACCGTCACTTGAACAATGGCCTCCAATCCTTGGCTCAAGACCCCCTGGTCGAGCAGCATCTGTTCCGGTTCCTGCCGGCGCGGGCCCATCATGTCACGGTCTGGGATGGCGTCAACGACGGGAACCTCTCCCGCGTAGCGCCTGAATTCCGTTCCGATTGGCAGCGCTTCCTCGAGGACATCCCGGACACCTCCTCCTCCGATCCTTTGCTGCGGGAGATTCTCCAGTCGGAGCTGCTTCGCCGGCCGGACTGGAACCTCCGCCTGCGCTGTGAACAGATCGAGAACTGGAGTGATGTCTCTCTGGTGGCGCGGCTGGTTCCCGTGGACAAAGCCTCTGAGGAATCCCTCCAGCAGCTCATTCAGGCCCGCGATGCTCTTTCCGACGCCTATGAAGCCCGTTTCGGCGTTCGTCCCCACCCCTGCTACACGCCGCACATCACAGTGGGCTACTTCGCCAATCACGAATTGGCCTCCACCTCCGGCGATGCCGTCCAGCGGTGGAACGACCGCTTGCTGGAGAAAACGGAGGGGCTGATTCTGTCCCTGCATCGAGTGGGGCTATCCTTCTTTGAGCACATGGCCTCCTTCGGGGAATAAACGGGGAAGAAGCCAAGAGAACACTTCTACCCCCACTTCCGCTTGACCCCGATATTCCAGCGGCGTAGCCTCAGGCTATGGCTGGGCCACGACTCTTCATAACACCTCACTGGATTTCGGGAGGAATCGCCTTTGTTGTGATGCTCGCGATTTATCTGTCCACCCTGGCCCCGACCGTCACGCTTGAATACTCCGGTCAACTGATCGTAGCCGCCGACCATCTGGGGGTCGCCCGGCCGCCGGGCTACCCGGTGTGGACCCTGCTGGCAAAGGGATTTATCTGCCTGTTTCCGTTTGCGACCTATCATGGGCATCCCAATCCCGCATGGGCCGTACACGTCATGTCGACCGTTTTCGGCGCCCTCTCCTGCGGTCTGCTGGCCGGGCTGGTCTCTTCTGAAAGCCGATTTCTTTTCCCCGATACCCCGGGCATTCCCCGGCGAAGTTCCGAGTGGATAGGGGCCGTGGCCGGGATCGGAGCCGCTCTTCTCTTTGGCCTTTCACCGGTCCAGTGGTCGCAAGCCGTCATTGCCGAAACCCACACCTTGACGAGTTTCGCTTTTCTTCTCTTTTTGACCCTCTCGCTGAGGTGGATCACAACTGGGACGGGTCGAACCGCCGCTCTGTTGGCCGGCCTCTACGGCTTCAGTCTTTCCGTGTCGCCCCTGCTGATTTTTCTGGCTCCGATCCTGCTGCTTTCGACCGCCTTTGTTTCGAGGAATACACTCGTTCACATGGGCAGCGCCATCCTACTCTTCATGGGGTTCCTTGCTGCAGAATACACCTGGGGACAGGCCCAACCGGCCATCGGCGGAGCCATACTGGGGGCCACGTTGATGCTGACCCTGACGCTATCGATCTTCCGCCCCACCAAATCCATAGCGCTGTTTCTTGCGCTGATGCTCGCCGGACTACTCCCGTATCTCTATCTCCCGCTGGCCGCCGCGCACAACCCTCCCATGAACATGGGCGGAGCCCATACCTGGGACGGCTTCTGGCATGTGCTGAACCGGGGACAATACGAGGCAATCGTTCTGGTGAACCCGTTTGCGGAAGCGAGGACATTCATGCACCAGATGGGTTGGCTCTCTCGAATGGCGGCCGCTCAGTTCCCCTTCCCCCTTGCCGCCCTCGCACTCGTTCCTGTTGTGAGTCTGCCCTGGCTGAAGCAACGGGCCCGAAGAGGCATGGCGATGGTGATGCTGGCAACCCTCCTCTTCTCTGTCGTGGTACTGATCGGAGTGAATCCTCAACTGGACATCCAGAACATGTTGATCAGCCAGGTCATCTTCATCCCCTTCTTTGCGCTCATCGCCCTGCTTGCCGGGTTTGGATTCATTCTTGTCATCCGTGTCCTCACCCGTCGGCAGCCCTAGTCTCCGTCCCCGCTGGCCGCCCGACCTGCCATCTTCAGCCTATTTCCGCGCTTTGACGCGATAGAACCCGGCGGTGGTCGGGGTATAGACATTCGTGGCTAGACCGGGCACCGACAGTTCGAAGGCATTCGTCAGGCTGGCTGTCGCATACACGTCATACAGACGGCCCTCGACATGCGGCCAGCGAAAGCGTGAACGGGAGGAATCTTCTTCGAATCCGAAGAGCGAATCTGCATCCGTCGGGTCGGTGCCACCGACTTCCTCTTCACGATTAGTCTGGCCATCGCCATCGCTGTCGGCATCGGCGGGCGGGCCGCCCGGTGTGCCAAAGTACTCCTGCCGCCATTCGTTTGACAGGCCGTCGCCCACCCGGTCCCCATGAGGCAGGTTCACGCGCTGCGGCCGTACGTTGATGGTGGAATAGGCATATTGGCCATAGGCATCCTGACCGCCCCAGGCGCGTTCCCCCAAGGTCGACCGGGACAAATAGCGGTCGTTGGTACTCACGGAGGAAGATCCAAACACCCCGCAAACAAACAAATTGACGGCCGATGTGGAACTGGCGGCACCCAGCGAACTCCACGGGATGGCAGCCTCCCAGCGCAGGGTCTGCCGATGAGGAGAATCCCATGACGTGGCGCAGGGCGTGGTGCCCTCGCCATCAAACTGCGACAGACGCGCACCTGTCACCGGTACAAATTCGCTGGTGTCGGTTCCGAGGTAAAAGAGCCCCTGACCGAAATCGGCCCCACCGTACTCAAAGTTGGTGAAGGCATTCCCATCCCCGTATTGATCGCCCAGAACAATGGCGATATCCATCGGCTCTGTGAAGCGCACATTGTGCAGGAAATTCAACGCATTGGGCACGAAATCCTTGTGCCACAGGTTCCAGGCGTTATCCGACAAGGTATCGACTCCGAGGAACAGCACCATGACGTTGTTGCTCCCGGCCATGTCCACACCGTATCCACCCAGATAAAGATTGGTGGCATCCTGATTGACCCATATCGACCCCCATCCACCAAAACCATAGGGACCCACCTGGGTACGCAGCGAAGGCCCTACCTGGGCCAAATCGAAATTGTCGCCGATGTTGTTCCGCTCCCCCGAGCCCGCCGGCGGCGAATCCGTCACGATGGGTGATGCCTGCGCCACCACCGGTTCCGGCGCATAAGCCTGCACCGTGGCACCCGTAACCGGAAAAACCCAATTACGCCGATCATCGTCATCCCATCCCGTATCCGCAGAAAATGCAACCGTCAGCTCCCCGGCCGAGGGCGGAATGGAAACGGTCGTTTCCCACTCCGAACCGCTCGTGTTGCTCATCACCAGCTGGTTCTCACCCGAGAAGGGCTGACCGTCAAAAGCCGGCCACGCACTCACGGTGGTCGCACCGGACAACGGCCCCATATCCGCCGCATACCTCAGCACGGCTGAAGAGCCAGCCGCGGGAGTGGATGGACTGAGCTCGACCCGTCCGAGCAGTGCCTGCCAATTATAATCATAGTTATTGTGCCAGTTGGTCGTAACCCCGCCTCCATCCCGAAACACAAAGGCCAGGCGCTGCGTGGCAGAGGACGGCACGGTGAACTGATATTCCCAGCGGTCGATGGACGCATTCCAGGTCATCGGAGCATCGGAAAAGACACTGGAGAAGTCATCCTGCCCCAGATGAATATAGACAGGATTCGCGCCGGAAAGCGGCCCCTCCGTCGCTCGGTAGAAAATGGTGGCGGGTTCCCCCGGCAGGGGGAATGCCGGTTCTACCCGGACCTGCCGCCGACTGGTAATCGTGGCGGTATCAAAAATCCGACCATCGCTGCGAATGGCCCGCAGCGACATCACATCATTGGTGATATCGGCCGAGACATAGTTGTAGCAGGTCGTCGCAAAGGCGTGGGATTCATGATCCACCGCCGAATCGTACAGACTGCCGCCCCCACCGCCACTCACCAGATAGCGCACGCCGCGAATGGGCACCGACCGTTGATAATTATGGCTGTGACCGCTGACCATAAAGTCGACCTCATACATCGTCAAAATCGGCGCCCAGTTGTCTTTGGCATCATCCCATCCCGCCCTCTCACCCCATGAATACGGCGGACGGTGGCACAGGGCGAATATCCATGTGATCTCCGGGTCGTTGACCGCCGCCTGCAGCTCCCGTGAAAGCCATGCACTCTGCGCCGAAGCGGACTCTTCCGTATTCAGGATAATGTAACGGGCATTGCCGGCCGTGAACGCATAGACCGCAGAACCCAAAGACGGCTCTGGCAGCGTGAACATGCGATGGTACAACGCACGCGTCGTATTCCCTCCCGACATGGCATCATGGTTGCCCATGAGCGGCATGAATACCGCCCGCGACAGCTCATTCGAACAAACCCGGAAAAACGGCTCCCACGTGGCAAACCCTGACACTCCATACCTCTCATCTGCCATATCGCCGAGATTGAGAATGAACGACGGGTCTTCCAACACAATCTGGTCCGACACGCCTTGAGCCCCCGGCTCATTCAGCCCTCCCTGCAGGTCTCCGTGAAAAACAAATGACATCGGATCACCCGCCTCAGGCGCGGTGCGAAAGGTGCCCTCCTGAAGATAGCCGTCGGAAGATGACGCCTCATAATAATAGCGCGTGTTGGCCGTGAGCCCGCTCAGATGAACCACATGCCGATAGGTTCCGCCCCCGTCCATCGCCGTATCGGTGTAGCTGGTTGTGAGACCGTACTGTACTTTGCCGCGGCCGGCCGCCTGGCGATCCCAAGTCACGGCCGCCGTCGTGCGGGCATCCCCCACCCAGCTCACCCGCACCGGTGTCGTGAAGGATTGTCCGGCGGCCGTCGCTGCCGCGACCAGCCAGCACGCCAGAATCCCAAAATGGAAGGAGGCAGACTTCATAGAGAATAAGATGTCGTAACAAAACCCTAACCGCAAGGGTAAAACGCTCTATACCGCCGTTTTTGCCAGATTTCTGGCCGAAAATCCGAATTTCAGGCCGCAGCCGCCTCAGAACGAGGCATTGAGGATCGGCAGCACCGGCAGATGATCCCGACCGGTAATAAAATTCAGGATTCCGACCTGAATGCCGACCAGTTCGTGGGTCACATTCACAAATCCAAGCTGCAGGCCGACATAGCTCTTCGCATAGTTAAAGGCACCCAGTTGAAAGCCCACCCCCTCTTCCCAGGCCATATTGGCCACGCCACTGAAGAAGCCAATGGCTTTCACAGAATCAAGGTTGACCAGACTGGCCTGCCAGCCAACAAACCCGCCCTGGTCCAGACTGACCAGTCCAAACTGGATGCCGACAAATTCTCCGTCTGGATTGTTGAAGAGACCCCACTGCAGCGCAGTTTCTGAGCCGGTGGTCCGGTTAATGAGTCCCAGATCGATACCCGTCACATCATGGTTCATCGAAAACACGCCGAGGCGCAGTCCCGTCACATCCGAGTCGGAATCGACCAGCTGCAGAGGAGGAAACAAGGAGAGCTGCAAAGGTGTTGATTTTCTCACCACCAGTTCCTGCGCTCCGGCCGCACCGACCATCAGGCACACACAAGCGAGTCCCAAAACGCATTGTTTGATAAACATCTCTGCCAATCCTTTCTGTTAACCCTATCGGCGATCGCGCTTGGACTTCGTGCTGTCAGTGACGTTCTCGACCTTCTGGGCCGCTTTTTCGTCAACCGTTTGCGCCCCGGGCATCGCTTTCTTGACCTTGTGCTTGGCGGCCTTGGTTCCCAAACACCCCGAACCCGCCAACGCCACACTCGCCACAACCAACCACATCACAATCCATTTCATTTTGTTTTCTCCTGTTCCCTGACTGTTTCGGCAGACAAACCTCCACTTGACTCCAAATCGTTTTCACGTGTCGATAAGGCGGTGTGAGTTTACGAGATTCAACCCGAACCGTCAAATGCAGGGCTGACACTTGCCCAAAAAGGCTTAAAACTTATCAAAAACGAACAAGCAGCTGGGAATCATCCGGTCATTCCGAAAGGGTTTCCAGGCCAAAATCCGCTGTGTTTTCTTCTCTTTCGTGTTACCTTTTCTGCCATGAAACGATTTTTCCAATGGATGGGCGTGTGTTGCGCCTTATTGCTTACCCAGGAGTGCGTCATGGCCAAGGATCCCGTTGAAGTCTTGAAAGCCTCGAATGAGGGCGTGCGGCGCGTGGTGCTCGACAACGGGTTGACGGTCCTATTGAAAGAGGACCGCTCTGCTCCGATGGCCGCCATCCAATACTGGGTCGGCGCCGGCTCCATCCATGAGGGCAAACAGCTCGGGGGCGGACTTTCGCACTATCTGGAGCATATGATTTTCAAAGGCACCCCCACGCGCGGCCCGGGTCAGGTCTCCAAGGAAATTGCTGATGCGGGCGGCGACATCAATGCCTATACCTCCAACGACCGAACGGTCTTTCATACGAGCCTGCCGGCGAAACGCTGGCAGGTCGGACTGGAGGTGCTGACCGATGCCGTCTTCCATCCGGCCTTCCCCGAAGATGAATGGGCCCGCGAACGCGAGGTTATCCTGCGCGAAGTTGCCATGGGCGAAGATGATCCCGGGCGCGTCATCGGACGTTTGATGAGCGAAACCGCTTATCGGGTGCATCCCTACCGCATTCCTGTCATCGGCTGGCTCGATGTCCTCACGACCATGGATCGCAATGACCTGATGGCCTACCACCAGCGGCACTATTCCCCCGACAACATGATTCTCTCGGTCGTCGGCGACGTCCCCATCGATGAGATGGAAGCCGATATCCGAAAGCTTCTCGACAACATTCCGCGCACGCCGCGGGAGCCCGTACTGATTCCGGAGGAACCCGTGCAGCTGGCAGAACGCCAGGGACGCAAGACCGGCCCCTATGAGGTCACCCGCATCGGGTGGGTGTTCCACACAACCGATCTGGCCGATCCCGACACACCGGCCCTGGATGTGCTGGCCTCAGCCACCGGCTCCGGCCGATCCTCCCTCCTCGTCAAGCGCCTGCGCGAAGAGCAACAGCTCGTGCTGGATGTGGACGCCTGGAGCTACACCCCCAAGGAGCCCGGTCTCTTCGGCATCAGCGCCGAATGTGAACCGGAGAAAGAAGCCGAAGTCATCGCCGCCCTCCGTGACGAAGTCGCGCGTTGGCAGACCGAACCGTTCGACTCCGCCCAAATCGAGCGCGCGCGCCGCGAAGTGCTGGTCCACGCCATCCAGGAGCTGGCCTCCATGGAGGGGCAGGCCAATG
Source organism: uncultured Verrucomicrobiota bacterium (assembly GCA_964526745.1). Classification (GTDB taxonomy): domain Bacteria; phylum Verrucomicrobiota; class Kiritimatiellia; order CAIQIC01; family Lenti-01; genus Lenti-01. Next base: position 30,555 of record CAZGMQ010000006.1, on the reverse strand, counting down.
CGATGGCCTCCGGCGAATTCTATGCGGGCAATCCCCGCCACACCGAGGTGTATCTTAAGCAGGTTAAAAAGGTCACCCCGGAGGACCTGACCCGGGTCGCCCGGAAATATCTCCAGACCGAGAACGGGTCCTGGGCTATTCTGGCGCCGGAAACCGAAGCCGAGGAGTCGCTCGCACGGGACAAGACCTCCGAATTGGACCTGCAGTTTCATACCTTCTCCAACGGGCTGCGCCTGATCGTCCGCGAGGACCCCCGCCTTCCGATGGCCTATATTTCCGCCGTGGCCGGCGGCGGTCTGCTCTCCGAAGAGGACGGACAGGCCGGTCTCACCCAGCTGATGTCCGACCTGCTGACACGGGGCACGTCGAAGCATACCGCCGCTGAACTGGCCGAACTGCTGGAGTCGCGTGCAATCTCTCTGTCCACCTTCTCGGGCCGCAACAGCTTCGGGATGTCGACCACAGGCCTCTCCGAAGATCTGCCGCTGATGATGGAAACCGTCGCGGAATGTCTGATCGACTCGCAGTTTCCCGTCGACGAACTGGAAAAGCAGCAGGCCCTCCAGCTGGCGGCGATCCGCCGGGCTCTTGAAAAACCGATGACCCATGCCCAGCAGATGGTGCGTGACGCCTTTTTTGCCGGTCACCCCTATCAGTTCTCACCCAAAGGAACCCCGGAAACCGTTGCCGCCTTCACCCGCGAGGATCTCGTGACACATCACCAAAAACTGCTGAGTGCCTCGAACCTGGTGCTGGCCGTGTTCGGCGATGTCGACGCCGACAAAATCCTCTCCATGGTGGAAAAGGATTTCGGGTCCCTGCCGACGACCCCGGCCCCCGAATGGCCGGCCCTGCCTCCCTTCCCCACCGAGCCGGTCCGCACCGAAAAACGCCTTCCGTTCAAGCAGACCGTGCTGGTCCGCGCCTGGCCCGGCATTCCGCTGGGCGATGACCGAGAGGATGCCATCTCCGTTCTGATGGATGCCTTGAGCGGGCTGTCTTCCGATCTGTTCATCGAAGTGCGCGATAAGCGCGGCCTGGCCTACTATGCCGGGGCCACGCACTTCAGCGGCCCGGTCGGTGGGTTGTTCGAAATTTATGCCGGCACCACCGAAGAAGGCCTCCCCGAAGTGGAGAATCAGGTCAGCCTACAGGCCGACCGGCTGAGCGAAGACGGTTTGCGTGAGGAGGAGTTTGCCCGCGCCATCGAACAACTGCAGTCCGAACTGGCCCGGGGACGCCAGAACAATGGCAGCTTTGCCCAGCAGTGCGCCCTCGATGAAATGCTGGGACTGGGCTACCGCCATTCCATCGAGGCCGAAGAACGCCTGAAACAGCTCGATGCAGAAACCGTTCGCGCCGCCGCGAAATCCATTTTTTCCGCAGACGGTGATGTCACTGTGGTGGTGATGCCTGACGACGCCCCGTGAGCCGCCCTTACCTCCAGCGGAAAAGCCTCGCGATTCTCTTCGCCGTCGTCCTTCTCGCAGGCGGCACAGCGCTGTTCTGGTCGGAACTGTCCACCGCAGTCAGCGAGACCAGCTGGCAGGATGTTCAGGAAACGGTACGGGCCTCGGGGCCATGGGCGCCGCTGCTCTGTATCCTCCTCAATGCCCTCTTCACCATTCTGATTCTCCCGACCACGCTTGTCTGCATTCTGGTCGCCCTTCTCTTCGGCGTCGCCAAGGGCCTGCCGATCTGCCTCGCCGGATTCGGGCTGGGAATGGCCAGTACATTCCTGATTTCCCGCCATCTGGTGCACGACTGGCTCGAACGCCGCATCGGCGACACCCGCCTCTACCGCCGCCTCGAAGAAAACATGCAGCGCGAGGGCTGGAAACTGGTGCTGTTCTCCCGCCTCCTGCCCATCAATCCCTTCGGCTTTCTTAATTACGCCTATGGCCTCACCTCCATTTCGTTCAGGTCGTATCTTCTGGCCTCGCTCATTGGCATCATCCCGAATGTGATGGCCCTGCTGTGGACGGCGGACGCCGCCGGCAAACTCGCCACCGGGCAGATGGACTGGCGCGTCCTGCTGATACTCTTTGCCGGGGCCGGCCTCTTTGCCCTCATTGCCTGGCTCCCCCGCCTGCTCCGGCGACTCAAGCCGGAAGATGCCTTCCTTACGGAACCAGATGGCATGGATGCGGATGAGTAGCATTTTCATTCCCTCCGCAGCATTTTTCGATCCCCGTTTTCCAATACAGAGTCGCCCTTCTCACATTCTCATTCTGAATGGTTAACTCTTACTTCTTAATTGCTCCCCTCCCCGCCCGGTGGTAGGTTGGCGCGATGAAAACTCTCGTCATTTTAGGGTCCGGTCCCGCCGGTCTCACCGCCGCCATCTATGCCGCGCGCGCCGGCCTCGATCCGCTGGTTCTGGATGGCCCCCATCCGGGCGGCCCCCTCATCACCACGCCAGAAATTGAGAACATCCCCGGGTTCCCTGACGGGATCGCCGGATTCGACTTCGTCGACCTGATGCGCAAGCAGGCCTCAAAATTCGGCACCCGCTTCCAGAGTTCTTCCCTTCAGACGCTCACGCCCCTCCCCGAGGGCGGTGCAACCCTCCTGCTGGATGATCAATCCACGATTCAGGCCGATGTCGTCATCATCGCCACCGGCGCCGATCACCGCCTGCTTGGCGTTCCCGGTGAACAGGAACTCTCGGGTCATGGCATTTCCTATTGCGCCACCTGCGATGGAGCTTTCTATCGCGACCAGCACATTGCCGTCGTAGGCGGGGGCGACACCGCCATGGAAGAAGCCCTCTTTCTGACCCGCTTTGCCTCCAAGGTCACGGTTATCCACCGCCGGGACGCCCTCCGCGCCTCCAAAATCATGGCGCAGCGAGTGCTAAACCACGACAAGATCGAGATGCGCTGGAATGCCGTTGTCGAAGGTCTGGTGGATCCCGCCCAGGGCAAACTCACCGCCCTGCAGCTGCGCGATACGGTCACCGGCGAGCAAAGCACGATGGATGTCGGTGCGCTGTTTGTCGCGATTGGTTTGGTCCCGGCCACGGCCCCGTTTGCCGGTGTGCTGGAGACCGACAAGAACGGCTACCTCCTGACCGACGGCATCACCACGAAGCTCCCCGGGGTCTTTGTCGCGGGCGATGTCGCCGATGCCCGCTACCGCCAGGCCGTCACCGCCGCCGGCACCGGCTGCCGCACCGCCATCGAAGCTATGCACTACCTGGAATCTCTCGGCGAATGAGCACACCCAAACGAAAACTGACCGATCAGGAAAGACAGGTCTACCTGCGCCTGCTCAGTCGAACCAAACCCTATCGCAAGCGCCTCACGATTGCGGTGCTGTTCGGATTCCTCTTCGGCAGTTCCGTTTTCGGCCTGCTGTTTTCCGCCAAAGGCGGCATGTCGCAGGTCTTTGGCGGGACCGCCACCCGTGTCCAGGATTTCGCCAAAGCCTGGGTCGACCACTGGTTTTCGGGTGGCTTGAACCATGATCTGCTGATCACCCTGTTCCTTCTCTGTCTTGTTCTCTTTTTCTTTGCCCTCCGAGGCATCAGTTTCTTCTTCAGCAAATATCTCATCGAATGGGTCGCCCAGCGGGTCGTCATGAACCTGCGCAACGAGGTCTTCGGCAAGATTCTCCACCTGCCCATGCTCTACTTCACCGGCTCACGCACCGGCGAGCTGATGTCCCGCACGCTCAATGACACCCAGCTGATCCAGCGCGGCATCACCGAAGTCATCAGCGATCTGGTCCAGCAACCCTTTGTTCTGATTGCCGCCGCCTCCTGGCTGTTCTTTCTCGATTTCCGGCTCGCGGTCATCAGCATCGCGGTCTTCCCCATCTGTATCCTGCCCGTCGCCATTTTCGGCAAGCGGGTCCGGCGCCACGCCAAGGCCGGTCAGGAACGCATCGCCGACCTCTCCAGCCTGCAGCAGGAGGTCATCAGCGGGGCCGCCATCGTCAAAGCCTTCGGCACCGAAGACCGCGAGCAGAAGCGCTTTGAAGCCCACAGCTATGATTTCTTCCGCCGCATGATCAAAATCACCGCCTCCAAGGCCGCAGTGAACCCGCTGATGGAGTTCTTCTCGGCGATCGCCGCCTGTGCGGTGATGCTGTACTCGCGCTATGCCCATCTGGAGCTGTCCGACATCATCCTGTTTCTCGGCACCATGGTGCTGATGTATGACCCCATCAAACGCCTCTCCCGCGTCCACCTGTCCATTCAGCAGTGCAGTGCGGCCGGGGATCGGATCTTCTCGATCCTCGACACGAAGGACAATGTCGCCAACCATGAGGGCGCCACCGATCTGGAAGGTCCCATCCGCGAAATCAAGTACGAAGGCATCAGTTTTGCCTATGCCGCGGACAAACCCGCCGTCCTGAAGGGCATCGACCTGGCCGCAAATTCCGGCGAACTCATTGCATTTGTCGGCAGTTCCGGCTCCGGCAAGACCACGCTGGTCAATATGCTTCCCCGCTTCTTCGACCCTACCGAAGGTCATGTCCGGATCGACGGGAAAGATCTGCGCGAGTTCACCCTGACCAGCCTGCGGCGTCACATCGGTCTGGTGACGCAGGAAACCATTCTCTTCAATGACACGGTCTTCAACAACATCGCCTATGGCGAACCTGACGCCACCCGAGAACTGGTTGAGGCCGCCGCAAAAAAGGCCCATGCCCACGAGTTCATTCTCTCCATGCCGCAGGGCTATGACACGGTCATTGCCGAGCGCGGGCTGCTGCTGTCTGGCGGCCAGCGCCAGCGGCTGGCCATCGCCCGCGCCCTGTTGCGCAATCCGCCCCTTCTGATCCTCGACGAAGCCACCAGTGCACTCGACACCGAATCCGAACGCGCCGTGCAGGCCGCGCTCAACGACGCCATGCAGGGACGCACCGTCTTCGCCATTGCCCACCGACTGTCCACCATTCAGCGCGCTGATCAGATTCTGGTTCTCCATAAAGGCGTCATTGCCGAACGGGGCCGTCACATGGACCTTCTTGCCCGCGACGGAATCTACCGCCGCCTCTACCAGATGCAATTTCAGGACCAAGCCAAAGACGAACCCTCAGCCCCCGCAGTCCAATCATGAAATCAGACGAAGCCGACCTCCTTCAGGCCCTCTGCACCATCAAAGATCCGAATGAAATGCGCCGCGTACTCGGTGACCTGCTCACTCGCTCTGAACTGGTTGCCCTGCGGAAACGCTGGACCATCCTCCGCCTGCTCCGCGAAGGCATGCCCCAGCGGAAAATCGCACAGAAAATCGGTGGTAGTCTCTGCAATGTCACCCGAGGTGCCCGCCTTCAGCGCGACCCAAAGTGCGCATCCGCCGCCCTCATGGACCGGCTCGACAAGGCCCAGAAAAAAGACAAGAGTTGAATCCGGATGGCCTCTCACAGAACCCACAGAGAACCATAGCGATAAAGAGAAGGCATTCTAACGCAAAAGATGCAATGGGTGCAAAGGGGGGGGGATGAATACAGGGAATGGCCTGATGTCTCTGTCCTATTTGAGGACGAGACACGGTTGTTCTCCTCATCCCGAACATCCTGTTTATCCTGTCAAAAATTCTCTTCCCGACTTGGATATTGAATCCCCTCTTCTCCAATTCTTTCCCACTTGAGAATGTTGGACATTGAATATTGAATCCCTTCCTCCCCACGTCTACACTCAGGCCATGAAAGCACTACCTCTTATCCTGGCCGCCCTGTTCCTCTTCTGCGCATCGGCCCCCGCCGCTCCGGAGGCCCCGCCGGTCGCTCCCGATGCCCCGGTCTATGTCATCCCCATCGACGGCCAGATCGAAGGGGCTCTCCTCTATGTCATCCGACGCGGCCTCGCGGAAGCAGACGCCAAGCAAGCCGCCGCCGTCATTCTCGTCATGGACACCCCCGGCGGCGCCCTCAAAGCCACCGGCGACATCATTGCCTCCATCCAGGCCTCCGATGTACCGGTCTATACGTTTGTCGACAAGCAGGCGTTCTCTGCCGGCGCCATCATTGCGCTCTCCACCAAAGCCATCTACATGGCCCCGGGCTCTGTCATCGGCGATGCCCTCCCCATCATGATCTCCCCCATCGGCGGCGTGCAGGAAATGTCCGAATCCGTCGAAGAGAAAGCGGTTTCCGCCGTCGCCGCCCAGGTGCGTTCTGCGGCCCAATCCGCCGGACACGATCCCGAGCTCGCCGAAAAAATGGTGCGCCGCGAGCTGGAGTTCAAAATCGGCGATAAGGTCATAAGCCCGGCCGGGCACCTCCTTACGCTGACAGCCGAAGAGGCCTCACAGCCCAATGCCGATGGTGAGCCGCTGCTTTCCGCCGGAACGCTACCGGATCTTCCGGCCGTAATCGAGGCGCTCTCCCTGGCCGGACGCCCGATCGTCACGATGCAGATCACCTCCACCGAAAAGCTCGCGCGCCTGATTGCCGCCGGCGCCCCCATTCTGATGATGCTGGGCTTCCTAGGCATCTATATTGAAATCAAGACGCCCGGCTTCGGCCTGCCCGGCATCCTTGGCGCCATCTGCCTGGCCCTCTTCTTCTGGGGCCACCACATCGCCGGTCTCGCCGGGATGGAGGATCTGATCCTGTTTACCCTCGGCGTCGTTCTACTTCTGGTGGAACTGCTGATCATTCCCGGTTTCGGCATCACCGGGCTTCTCGGGCTGGCCTTCATCTTCATCTCACTCGTCGGCGCCATGGTCCGCATCGTGCCCGGCGGACCCATGCTTCCCGCATGGGGCGACCTGGAAATCCCCATCATGAAAACCGCCATCGCTCTGGTCGGAACCGGGGCGGGGGTCCTCCTAATCGGCAAGTTCCTGCCCAAGAGCCGCCTGTTTGGACGCCTCACCCTTTCCGCCGCCACCAGCGCCGCCACCGGCTATACCGCCTCGCCCGACACCTCCGCCTGGATCGGGAAGAAAGGCCTCACCCTCACCGACCTCCATCCCGTCGGCGCCGCCCGCATCGACGGCCAGCGACTCGACGTCGTCACCTCCGGCGAATACATCAACGAAGGCGAATCCGTCATCATCACCGAAGCCCACGGCAACCGCCTCGTCGTGAAAAAGGGATAAAAACCCATTCCTCAAGAAGGCCTCTGAATTTTACAAACCCATGAAAACACCCTCCAAAACCAACCTGGTCCTGATCGGGATGCCCGGCGCAGGCAAGAGCACGGTCGGAGTGATTATGGCAAAGAAGTCCTCGCGTGGCTTTATCGATTCCGATGTGGTTATTCAGATCTCGGAGCAGCGATCCCTGCAGGATATTGTAGATACAGACGGATATGTGATTCTCCGTCAGATTGAAGAAAATGCCCTGCTGGAACTGACGGTAGGCAAAACCATCATCGCCACAGGCGGCAGCGCGGTCTACAGCGATGCGGCCATGAAGCATCTCAAGAAAAACGGGATCCTCGTCTTTCTGGATGTGGATCTGGACACCCTGAATGCCCGGGTGAAGGATTTCGGCTCGCGAGGTCTGGCCCGGCGACCGGATCAGAGTTTTGAAGAACTGTTCGAGGAGCGTTTTGCGCTCTACACCCGGTATGCGGACATCACGATCCCCTGCGCCGGACTCTCCCAGGAGGACGTCTGCGCTAAAATCATCGAAGCGACGGAAAGCTGACGGATCACGGGGCCTAGTCCCCGACGGCGGCAATCGCCTGATCGAGACAGCGCTGAATCATCTCTTCGGGCGGGGACACAATCAGACCGGACGTCATCAGCAGTTCCAGCGCGGTCTGCGCTGCGGCAATATCCTGTTTTGCGAGTTCCTGCACCTGCTCCGGAGGGAGCGGACGCCGGGCCACGCCATCTTCGATCGCCTGACGCGCCACCGCGGCGGCGGTCTCGGCAAAGACGGCCTGATCGGTCATCAGCGGCATAATATGGTCCGGAGACAGCCCCTGACGCTCCGCAAAGGCCGCTATCGTCTCGGCGGCGGCAATGGCCATGGCATCGGTGATCTTTCGTGCCCGGACCAGCAGGGCCCCCTTCAGGATACCCGGGAAGCCCAGCGAATTGTTCACCTGATTGGGGAAGTCCCCCCGTCCGGTCGCGACCACCAGCGCTCCGGCGGCCTTGGCGGCATGGGGATAGATTTCCGGCACCGGGTTGGCGCAGGCAAACACAATGGCCTTGTCGGCCATGCCAGCCACCCATTCGGGCCGGATGACATCCGGGCCGGGACGGGACAGCGAAATCAACACATCCGCGCCCTTCAGGGCCTGTTCAATATCACTGATCTGATCCGGGTTGGTGGCCTGGCAGATTTCCCACTTGCGATAGAAGCGGGAATCCCCCTCGATATCCGCACGGGCGGCATGCAGTCCGCCGCGGGAGTCGAACATGACCACACGGGAGGGATCTGCCCCCGCCAGCAGAATGAGGCGGGCAATGGTCGTATTGGAGGCCCCCGCACCGAAAAAGACGATCCGGCAGTCTGAAAGCTTCTTTTCGGCCACCTTCACGGCGTTCAGCAGCCCTGCCAGCGTGACACAGCCGGTGCCCTGAGCATCATCGTGCCAAACCGGGATGTCGCACTCCTCACGCAGGGTATCGAGCACTTTGAAACAGTTGGGCTGGCTGATGTCTTCCAGGTTGACGGCACCAAACGACGGGGTCAGGCGGCGCACGAAATCGATGAGGATGTCAGGGTCATGCTCTCCGGCCGCATTCCGGCTGTCGATGCAGAGGGGAACGGCATCCACTCCTCCGAGCACTTTCATCAGGTAGGCTTTGCCTTCCATGACGCCCAGGCCGCCCGGCGGCGTCACATCGCCATCGCCGAGCACGCGGGTGGAATCGCTGACGATGGCCACCGCATTGCCCCGCCAGGACAGCTCAAAAGACTCGTCCTGCTGATCGCGGATGGCGGTGGAGACCGCCGAAACTCCGGGGGTATACCAGGCGTTGAACCACTGGATGCCCGGCAGTGGAGCCCGCGGCAGCACCTGAATCATGCCGCCGTAGTAGCGGTGCGCTTCCAGCGCCAGCGCTTTAAAAAAGAGGGTTTTGGCGGCGGCGACCTGCCCCTCGCTCCACTGCGACGGGAACCGGCTTTCCATGTCATTCAGGCGAATATCCATTGCATCCTTTGCTCTTTCATCCTGCGGCTCGGACCGGATTCAAAAAGAACCGGTTTTGTTGCCAAAACCGGTTCGTCAGCAGGACCTCATGGTCCGCTACAATTAGAACTGATAGACGAGACGGCCCATGCCGTAATAATCAATCGCCAAATCCGAAGCGCCACCGCCATAGATCATCAGACTGACATTCTCGTTAACCCGGTAGGCCATACCCAGATGGCCGAGGGTTCCATAGGAGGTATCCTCCTCCAAGGTGTCATCCCGCAACCGAACCTCACCCAGAACACTGGCGCGCGCGTCCAGATCCCAGACAATGGAGAGAGAGCCGCTCACCAGCTTGTCGTAGTCGCCGTCTTCATCGATGCTGCCGTTGGCGGTGTAGGAAGCATCGACCGCGAAATGAATTACATCGTTGACAGTGGTCCCGATGGAAAGTCCGAATTCTGCCTGGGTTTTACCATTGCCAAGGCCCTTGTCTTCATTGCCCGTCGGCAGAATGAGGTCCGCATGGGGAATAATCCAGGCATATTCAAAGATATCCTCAAAGAAAAGGAACTCCCCACCGAAGGAGATGTCACCCAGTCCGAATTCATTGTCATCCGTAGAGGAATAGTATGCCATAGGAACCTCAGTCGACAGAGCAAGGCGATCCGTCACGCCGAAACGCGCGCCGGCGGCGCCAAAGGCTGTATCCAGCTTGCTGTTGTCATCGCCCTCATAGGAAGAGGCACCGCCGCCCACAGACACTTCCCAGCCCATGGCTTCAGGGAATTTATTTTCCTTGGTGAAGATCGTCCGCATCGGATCGGCCAGAGACACACTGGCGGTTACACACAGGGCCATCGCAGCCAAAAACCATTTTTGAAAACTCATACTTGCTTCTCCTTGTTCACAGCGCACACAACACCTTAGGTATTTCATTTTGCGAAATCATACCCCCCGACCCCTTCAGACGCAACCAAACATTTTCTGAACCTGCAGGGGGAAATCCTGTTTTTCCGGGCCGAAAAGAGGGCCGGTGGCCCATAAAAACCGGTTATTTGACCACCGCGCCGCTGGACAGGTCGCCATCCACGGTCACCAGGCGCAAACGTTCACCCTTGCTGGCGGCCAGCATCATGCCCTGGCTCTCCACACCGCGCAGTTTGATCGGAGCGAGATTGGAGACCACAATCACGGTCTTCCCGATCAGGTCGTCCGGATTGTAGTAGAGCGCAATGCCAGCCACGATCTGGCGGCGCTCCGCCCCCATCAGGACGTTCAGCTTGAGAAGCTTGACGGAGCCCTCCATCGCTTCCGCGGACATGATTTTAGCCGTCCGGAGCTGCACTTTGGAGAAATCGTCGTAGGTGATCACCCCTTCGGGGTTTCCCACAGTACCGGGGGCCGGGGCGGCCGCCGGAGCCGGGACGCCGACCTTGGGAGCCGGCTTGGCCGGGGTGGGGATTGCGGCCGGCTCCGGGGTAGGCGCTTCGATGCGCGGGAACAGGGCACCGGAGGCGGTGACCGACACGCCGGATTTGAGGCGCTCAGGTTTTGAGAATTCTTCGGGGTTCACAGTCATGGGGTTCTCCATTCCAAGTGCAGCCCGCAACTCGGTCATTTTGGCAGGCATCAGGGGCATCAGTAGGCCGGCGCACACGCGTAGCACCTCGGCTGCGGCATAAAGGGTTGTCTGAACCGGACCTTTGTCCGCTTCACGGGATTGTGCCCAGGGTTTCTGGGTTTCAAAAAAGCGATTGGTAGCCCGGATGACCTCCATGACCTGCGCCACGCCGGAATGCAGCGTGAAGGTCTCGACGGAGGTCTTGAAGCCCTCGACGGCCGCATGGGCCTGCGCATCCAGATCCGCCGCGGGGCCGCTGTCGAAGGCACCGGCTTGCGGCGTCGGCATCATGCCGTCGCAATATTTGGTGATCATGCTGACTACACGGTTGAGCAGGTTGCCCAGATCGTTGGCCAGATCGGCATTATAGCGGCGGACAAAGGCATCTTCCGTAAACGTGGCATCCTGCCCCATCGCCATCTCCGACATCAGGAAATAACGGAACGAATCCACGCCATAGCGCTCCATCATCTCCATCGGATCGACCACATTGCCCAGACTCTTGCTCATCTTGGCATCGCCCAACATCCACCAGCCATGGGCGAAAATGGTTTTGGGCATCTCGACCCCCATCGCCTGGAGCATGCAGGGCCAATACACGGTATGGGTCGTCAGAATGTCCTTGCCGATCAGGTGGATGGCCGGCCAGCGGGCATTGAACTGATCGTTGTCACGGCGGTATCCAATGGCGCTGATATAGTTGACCAGGGCATCAAACCAGACATAGGTGACATAGTCGGCGTCGAAAGGCAGTTCGATTCCCCAGGCCAAGCGCTTCTTCGGACGGGAAATACAGAGATCCTGCAGCGGCTTCTTCAAAAAGCCGAGGGTCTCGTTCCGGCGGAAGTCCGGCTGGATGAACTCGGGGTGGGTCTTGATATAGTCCACAAGCCAGTCCTGATACTGGCTCATCTTGAAAAAGTAGTTGGCTTCCTTCACCCGCTCGACCGGGCGGCCGCACTCGGGGCAGTTGCCATCGACGAGATCCTTCTCCGTAAAGAACCGTTCGCAGGGCACGCAATACCAGCCGTTGTATTCATCGCGATAGATTTCACCACGGTCAAAGAGATCCTGCAGGATTTCCTGCACGATTTCCTTATGGCGGGGCTCGGTCGTCCGGATAAAATCGTCGTTCTGGATCTCGAGATGCTTCCAGGCCTCCTGGAAGCGCAAGACGGTGTTGTCAGCCTGCGCCTGCGGCTCGATCCCGAGTTTATCGGCGGCTTGCTGCACCTTCTGGCCGTGTTCGTCCGTTCCGGTCAAAAACCAGGTGTCGCGCCCGAACATCCGCTGGCTGCGGGCCAGGACATCGGCAAGCACCGTGGTATAGGCGTGACCGATGTGAGGCTTGTCGTTCACATAGTAGATCGGGGTTGTGATGTAATAGGACTCTGGCTTCATTCAAGGGCTCCTGTCGGCGTAGGGTTGTACCGCACCCGCCTCCTCCGCGCAAACCAAAAGCGAAAACGGCCCACTAGGACAGAGCCTCCCACACCGCCGAAACCGGCAGGTGCGAAAAATCGCCATCGGGTGCCTGCAGCACGGTCACCCCTCCCTTGCCCCGTGGAGCCCAGGTCTCCGCATTCGAAGAACCAAACAGCACAACCACCGGCAGCCCCACCGCCGCGGCCAGATGCGCCAGGCCGGAGTCGCTCCCCAGAAAAGAGGCGCATCCGGCCAGCGTTCCGGCCAGTTCCGGCAGGGTCAGATTCGTCAGCACGGGGAGGTGCGGCATGTTACGGGCCAAGACCGCCGCCACATCGTCATCGGCTTCGCCCAGAACCGCCACCGTCTCCTCTCCCTCTTTCTGGAGACGGTGAAGAATCTCAAGCATCCGGTCTATCGGCCAACGCGGGGCTCCGCTGCCACTCCCGGGGTGCACGACCAGAGGCCGCCCCTTCAGACCCAACGCCTGCAGGCGGCTTCGCCCCTGCTCCCTCAGGCCTTCCGGCAGTTCCAGCGAAGGGACGAGATCCGTGTCATAGAGAGCCAGTGCCTGCAGCGGCTCCAGCAGAAAGGGAACCGCGTGACCCTTCTTAATAAGAGGGGACCCGGAAAGCACCTGTTTGGCACCGGCCAGTAGCAGATTGCTGCGCACCTGCCCCACGGGGTCATACAAATAGTTGAAGAGCAGATCGAACGAACGGATGGTACCCACCTGCGCATCCGTAAAGGTGGGCTCCGGCACAAAGAAACGGGACATGTCGGCCTGTTCCAGGGAAACCACGGTCTGGGCCAGACCGGCCGCCACAGCCAACCCGGAGATATGCGGATAGCCCCAAATCTCGATATGGGCCTTGGGCCATTGCGTGCGCAGCACCTGCAGGACAGGCAGGGTGACAATAAAATCCCCGATGCCGCCTCCACGAAGGATCAGAAAACGAGGCGAGGGCAACTCCTTGGGCTCCGGCACCGCAGGGTCCTCAACTAAACTGCCACAGTCCCGCCGCCAGCAACACGACGCCGCCCAGTAGTTTGAGCCAGCCCGCCGAACGCAGAGTCGCTTCCGAACCGGTGAGACGGAGGGTCATTTTTCGGAACAGCCAGGGGTTGAGCATCAGGGCACACCCGATCACCACCCAGACATAGGTTATGAAAGAAGCCACCAGGCTCCAGGATGAATCCACCCAGCGCACGCCATTCAGCACCGGATTGGCCAGCAGGAGAAGCAGGCCGCCAAGGGCACGGGGTGAAAGCAGTTCATCCATGAAATAGACCACCGCGGCCATTAAGAGGATGGCGGCGAAGGGAATCAGGGGTTTCAGTCCTTCGAACCGGCCCAACGCGGCATGAGACACCACCCAAGAAACCCAGAACACGCACAAAACCGTCAACACCCAGCCGGGCCAGCGGGACCGGGGAAAGGCCAACAGACCGGCCCGCACAGAGGATGGAAAGTGCAGCATCGCGATTCCGACCAGCACCCCCAGCACACCCAGCGCAATCAGAAAGCCGCTTAAAAACATTGGAGAGGAATGCATCAATTCACCTTTTTTTCGCGACGCTATTTCCGGGTGCGTTTCCGGCCTTTTTCCGGAAATTCACCCAGCGTCATGTTATAGGGGGTCGACGGAGGCAGCGCAGGCGCCACCAGCATACCCGGATTGGCCTGATCTTCGACATAGGCGGTGCCGCCCACCACGGAAACCGCCCCAGCCTCATCCCGGACCAGACGGATGCTCCCCACCTGTCCCGAATAGTACATAAGAGTGACCGGGTTCGCGTCATAGTCGAAGGCCGAATAACGGAACCGGTCCGGCGCCGTCTGATGGAGAAGATGGAACACCCCTTCCGGATCCACCTCCAGGGTCGGCGGGAAGAAACGGATCACCGGGCCGAGATCGTAGACCCCCAGGCAATACCCGGTTCCGGGATCATCGATGCGGAAGAACAGATGATCCGTCCGGTCCCGGTGGATCAGACGGACGGCCACCGAGCGGGAATTTCCTGAAGAAAGCATGCCATAGTCCCGTTTGAGCAATTCAAGCCCGGGCTGCACTTCCAGAGAAAGCCGCTGACCAAAGAACCGTATGCCTCCGAATTCAAGAAAGGGCGTCAGCATGTAGGACTGGCCATACAGAATGCGATAGGCATCCAGCAGATTCACCACGATTTCCCGGGTTTCGCCGCTGGGAATGATAATGGCGCGCTGCACCAGGGGCTTGCCGGTGGTCGGGACCATCGATGTCGGCTGGTCCTCCACATCAAATCCAAGGTGGGCATTTCCGTTGGAAGAAAGGTCCAGCGACTGTCCGGTATAGTTGCCGATCTGGAGGGTCGCCATGATCGGCTCCATCAACACCGTCCGGGTATGTGCCAAGCCCCATCTGATTTCGATCTGAGCCTCTACGACTCCCGCACACATCCATAGCAGCAGGGCCGTCATCCATAGCGAAATTCGCCTCATTGAAAAATCTCCTCTACGGCCTTAGCGGCCGATTTCCAGCCGCGTCGCCGCACGCTCAGGCAGACCCGCCGCACGGATCTTCTCTTGTGTCGCCGCGATGTCATAGTCGACCCGCCTCAGCTCCACTACATTCTGCGTGAGATCATAAATCGCATAGGCCGCACGCGGATCCCCGTCCCGCGGCTGCCCAACACTGCCGACATTGATATAATATTTTCGACCCGCGGTGATGCGCAGCTTGGTATAGAGACCCCCGCGCACGATTCCCGCCTTCTCAAACGCCAGAGGCACATGCGTGTGGCCGAAGAAGCAGACCGAGCACATCTGATAGGCAAAATTGGCTTCCGCCTCCAGCTTATCAAAGACATAGCCCCACATTTCCGGACTATCCAGCGTGGCGTGCACCAGCATAAAGGTTTCAACCGTCCGGGAGTATCGCAGATTGGCCAGCCACTCCCGCTGTTCATCGTTCAGGCGCTTTCGAGTCCAGTCCACTACATCGGCGGCCAGCGGATGGAATCCGTTCAGATTTTCATCCCGGGAACAGTAGTGGTCGTGATTGCCGCGAACCACCCCATCCCCGGCCAATTCGCGAACTTTATCAATGCACAGTTCCGGGTCGGCGTTGTAGCCCACGATATCCCCGACACAACAATAGTTGGTGACCCCCTGGGATTCCGCATCTGCCAATACGGCACTCAACGCTTCCCAATTCGCGTGAATATCGCCCAAGACTGCGTATTTCATGCCCATGTCACATTACTCCGACTTCACAGACTCTTCTGTGGGAGGAACCGTTTCTGTTGTCTCCGCGGGCGGCGTGGAGGGTTCCGGCGTCGCTTCCGCTTCTTCCACTTTCGGCTCTTCCAGCTTCACCGATTCCGGCTCGGGAACCGCTTCAGCTTTCACGTGCTCCGGCTTTACCTTTTCCGGCTCGGGAACCGCTTCGGCTTTCACGTCCTCCGGCTTCACCTCTTCTGGCTCGGGCACGGGTTCGGCCTTCACCGCTTCCGGTTCCGGGGCCGCTTCCTCGCCGCTCTTCGGCGGCATGGCCTCCTTGTTCTCATCGGCTGGAGCGGATGACTCCAGTGCAGCCTTTTCCTTCTTGGCTTTCGAGGCATCCTCGCCCGTTTTGGACTTCGGTTTCCGGGCCGGCTTGGAATCCGGTCGCGCGCCGCCGCGCGGCAGCGACAAGGTCCCGTTGAAAAATTCAATCACGCCGCCATTGGCAATCAGATTCCCAAGGTGCAGGAGCACCTCCGCGGCTTCCGTCGATTCGGCATCGGCGCCAGCCCGCAGGCCTTCCAGCACCTGCTGGCGAGCCTGCCCTGGATTCGCTTCCAGATGGGCCACGATTTCGCGGGCAACCGCCGGAGCCGTCTCGAGCTCCACCGGCTTGGGAAGGACCGCGGTCACATAGGTCTCTTTGGCATTCACCTTGAACAGGTTCAGGTGCATATGCCGGAAGGCGGGTCGAAGGGCCAGCGACAAGGTAAACGGGAAACGGCTTTCCTTCTGCCATGCCAGCGACATGGCCTGCCGCAACGAACCGTCTTCAAACTGCTTGGACTGTAGACCGGGGACCATGCAGCGGGCCGACTCGCGCAGCAGGGAGTTGATCTTCCCTCCGCGGGCCCACTCGCACGCCTGGGCCTGGGTCATGGCCTCGGCCTCTTCCCCTTCCGGCAGGTCCTTGAGGCGATAGACCGTCTTTTTGCACAACGACTCTTTCCACTTCTCCACCAAGGCCTCATCTCGGACCGTTTCGATGTTGCCCAAATATTCCGCCTTGGACATCTGAGGAAAGCGAGAAGACCAGATCTCCTGGATTTTCTCGTTGTAGCCATGGTGATTCGAGGGGCCCAGCAGGACCCCGCTCAAGCGGCAGCGGGCCACACAGGTAAAGGTCCCCTTCGGTGGCTCCACTTCGGTCTCTTCAATGGTAAAGAACTTCTCGAGATGGGATTTGAGGATATGGGCTTCGGCGTTCGCGCGGGAACGAAAAACCCGGCGGCATTCGAGGCACTGCACAAAGGTCTGCCGTTCGGCCCCTTCGGCCGGAGCCGGCAACTCCAGCTTCACCAGATACAGATCATCACGGCTCAGAAAGCGGTTGGCAATTTGAATCAACGGAAAGGCACGCCGACTCGCCTGGATATCCTGCACCACCAGGGCCAGGCGTTCGCGATCCGGCAGAAAGGAAATGCGGACATCCAGCCGCGGCTGGAAGGGACGCGGCGGCCGGCGGCCTCCGCCTCCTTCACGGCGCGGATCCCGACGATCGGCATCACGGCGCGGCCGGGGAAACCCGCCGCCTGGACGGGAGTTGCCGAGAGCCCCTCCTGGACGGGAGCCGCCGCCCGGGCGGGCGCCTCCACCGGGGCGCGATTGAAATCCGCCACCGGGACGACCTGTGCTTCGAGACTGGCCAGGACGGGATCCAAACCCGCCTCGGCGATCATCGCGACGCCCCGGACCTTCGCGGCCGCGTCCTCCCCCGCCTGCGCCTTCACGGCCGGTATAGGGATTCTCAGGCGGCTTGCGTGCCCAAGTGGGCAAAAAATTCAAATCCAGCGAAACTTCCGGCTTCTCCGGCGACCCGTTCTCCGCGCTGACTTCATCATCCATGTCGATCACTCGTTTCGTTGTGGATTTTCCTTGATACGAAAAATCACTCTGAAGGGAATCCTTGTCCGAACCCTTCGCTCCGTTCAGTCCATTCGGCCGGAACAAATCCAGCATTCAATCTCCCGTTTCTAACACACCCCGCTCCCTCAATGCAATGTGCAAGCCACAGAAAAGCGGCAGAGAAACCCGTCCCATCCGGGGCGGGCACAAAAAAAGACGAGGTGCGCCATGCGCACCCCGTCGTGGGTCGAACCGGAAGGCCTAGTACATGCCGCCCATACCGCCCATGCCGCCCATGTCGCCACCCGGCATGGCAGGAGCTGCATCCTTCTTCTGCGGGATGTCGGCGATCATCGCCTCCGTCACCAGCAGCAGACCGGCAATGCTCGCCGCGTTCTGCAGCGCGCCGCGCGTGACCTTGGTCGGATCGATGATCCCAGCCTTGATCATGTCGCAGTAGGTTGCCGTGGCCACATCGTAGCCATAGGCCGCTTTGCCCTTGCGGACATCCTGCACGACGATGGAACCATCCACGCCGGCATTCGCGGTCAACTGACGCAGAGGCGCTTCGCAGGCGCGGCGAACGATTTCGACGCCGATGGCCGCTTCGCCTTCGATCTTCAGGTTGTTCAAAGCAGCCTGTGCGCGAATCAACGCCACGCCGCCGCCCGGAACAATTCCCTCTTCGACAGCCGCACGCGTGGCGTGCAGGGCATCTTCGACGCGGGCCTTCTTCTCCTTCATCTCCGTTTCGGTGGCCGCACCGACATTGATGACGGCTACGCCACCGGCGAGCTTCGCCAGGCGTTCCTGAAGCTTCTCGCGGTCGTAGTCGGAGGTCGTGTCTTCGATCTGACGACGGATCTGAGCAATACGGCCCTGAATGTCGCCGGTCTTGCCGCCGCCTTCCACGATCGTGGTGCTTTCCTTATCCAGACGGATCTTCTTGGCTGTGCCCATGTCCGCCAGCGTCAGGCTTTCGAGCTTGATGCCGAGGTCTTCGCTGATGAACTTGCCACCGGTCAACACGGCGATATCTTCCATCATGGCCTTGCGACGGTCACCGAAGCCCGGGCTCTTCACCGCACACACCTGAAGGGTGCCGCGCAGCTTGTTCACCACGAGGGTGGCCAGCGCTTCGCCTTCGATGTCTTCCGCGATGATCAACAGGGGCTTGCCGCTCTTGGCCGCATTCTGCAGCACGGGGAGCAGGTCCTGCAGATTCGAGACTTTCTTCTCGAACAGAAGGATGTAGGCATCTTCCAGGATCACTTCCATCGTGTCCGGCTTGGTCACGAAGTACGGGCTGAGATAGCCCTTGTCGAACTGCATGCCTTCGACGACATCCAGCGTGGTTTCAATGCCCTTGGCTTCTTCGACGGTAATTGTCCCGTCCTTGCCCACCTTCTCCATCGCTTCCGCGATGATGCCGCCGATGGTTTCATCGCCGTTGGCGGAAATGGTCCCTACCTGGGCCACTTCGGCGCTTTCCTTCACGCGCTTGCTCTGCTTCTTCAGGGCCGCAACGACGGTTTCTGTTCCGAGGTCGATACCGCGGCGGATTTCCATCGGGCTGGCACCGGCGGTCACATTCTTCAGGCCTTCACGATAGATGGCCTCGACCAGCACGGTGGCGGTCGTAGTGCCGTCGCCCGCGATGTCGCTGGTCTTGCTCGCGACTTCACGGACCATCTGGGCGCCCATGTTTTCAAAGGCATTTTCCAGCTCGATTTCCTTAGCCACGCTCACACCGTCCTTGGTGATGGTCGGGCTGCCGAACGACTTCTGAATTACCACGGTGCGACCGCGGGGGCCCAGGGTGCTCTTCACGGCGCGGCTCAGTTTCTCGATGCCTCTCAGCACCAACTGGCGGGCCTCTGCGTCATATACAATCTGTTTTGCTGACATAGTCTATTACTTCCTTCTTTAACCAATTAGCCCAGGATGCCGAGGATGTCTTCCTCACGCATGATCTGGTATTCTTTACCGTCCAGCTTGATTTCGGTCCCGCCATACTTCGGCATCAGGACTTTGTCGCCCTTTTTGACGTTGAAGGCGATCTTCTTGCCCTGGTCATCCAGTTTGCCGGTTCCCACGGCAATGACGGTGCCCTGCTGGGGCTTCTCTTTAGCGGTGTCGGGAATGATAATCCCGCCTTTTGCGACTTCCTGTTCTTTCACGGGCTGGACCAGCACGCGATCTCCCAATGGTTGGATCTTCATATCTACTTCCATCTCCTTGTTCTACGTTTTGGCCGGCCCGACACAGGGGATCCCTGCGCCGGACCGACCGTTTGTTTATTTTGAATCTTTGTCGTCGTCGACCATCTCGAAGTCGGCGTCCATGACATCGCCATCCGCCTTGCCGTCGGCGTTCGGCGGCGGGGCTCCCTCACCGGGGGCTCCACCGGCCGCATCCGCAGCCGGCTGGTCCTTCTTGGCCTGCGCATAGAGGTCGGCCGAAACCGCCTGCATATCCGCTGTCAGGGCTTCGCTGGCCTTCTGAATGGCATCGATATCTTCGCCCTTCAGTGCGTCCTTCAGGGCCTGAATACCGGACTCCACCTTTATCTTCTTGTCGGAGGGGACCTTCTCCCCATTGTCCTTCAGGAATTTTTCGGTCTCGTACACCATCGCTTCGGCCTTGTTCTTGGCATCCACAGCATCCTTGCGCTTGGAGTCCTCACCGGCATGAACTTCGGCATCCTTCACCATCTTCTCCACTTCGTCCTTGCTCAGACCGCTGGAGGCCGTGATGGTGATCTTCTGCTCTTTGCCCGTGCCCAGATCCTTGGCGTTCACCTTCAAGATGCCGTTGGCATCCAGATCGAAGGTCACCTCGACCTGCGGAACGCCGCGCGGCGCAGGCGGAATCCCGTCCAGGTGGAATTTACCGATGGTCTTGTTGTCCGTCGCCATCTTGCGCTCACCCTGCAGCACATGGATCTCCACGGTGTTCTGGTTGTCCGCCGCCGTGCTGAAGATTTCACTCTTGCGCGTCGGAATCGTCGTGTTGCGCTCGATCAGCGGCGTCATGACGCTGCCGAGAGTTTCAATGCCCAGCGTCAGCGGCGTCACATCCAGCAGGAGGACATCCTTGACCTCGCCCTTCATGACGCCACCCTGAATCGCGGCGCCTACGGCGACCACTTCATCCGGGTTCACGCCCTTATGCGGCTCCTTGCCGAGTTCTTCCTTCACAATTTCCTGCACGCGGGGCATGCGGGTCATTCCGCCGACGAGAATCACTTCGTCGATGTTCCCCTTCGTAATGCCGGCATCCTTGAGGCAGTTCTCTACCGGCGCCATGGTCCGGTCGATCAGGTCGCCGACCAGCTGCTCCAGCTTCGCGCGGCTCAAGGTCACGTTCAAATGCTTCGGTCCGCTGGCATCGGCCGTGATGAACGGCAGGTTGATGTCCGTGCTCTGCGCACTCGACAACTCGCACTTGGCTTTCTCCGCTGCCTCTTTCAGGCGCTGAAGGGCCATCGCATCCGAGGACAGATCAATGCCGCTCTCTTTTTTAAACTCATCCACCAGCCAATCCATGATGCGCTGATCGAAGTCATCACCACCCAAATGGCCATCGCCGTTGGTCGCCTTCACTTCGAAGACACCATCGCCGATATCCAGAACCGAGATATCGAAGGTACCGCCACCGAGATCGTACACGGCCAGCTTCTCTTCCTTATCCTTGCCCAACCCGTAGGCCAGGGTGGAGGCAGTCGGCTCATTAATGATGCGCAGGACTTCAAGCCCCGCGATCTTGCCCGCATCCTTGGTGGCCTGGCGCTGGCTGTCATTGAAATAGGCCGGAACCGTAATCACGGCCTGAGAGATGGTCTCCCCCAGGAACGCTTCGGCATCCGCCTTCATCTTCTGTATAATCATCGACGAAATCTCCGGCGGAGAGTACGTCTTGTCGCCAATCTTCACTGCGGCATCGCCGTTATCGGCACGCACCACTTCATAGGGCACGCGCTTGTTCTCGGCCTGCACTTCATCAAACTTCCGGCCCATGTAACGCTTGATCGAAAAGACCGTCTGCGTCGGGTTGGTCACCGCCTGCCGTTTGGCTGCGCTGCCGACCAGCCGCTCGCCGCTTTTCGTAAATGCCACGATGGACGGAGTGGTCCGACCCCCTTCTGCATTCGGGACGACGGTCGGCTGTCCGCCTTCCATCACCGCCATACAGGAGTTAGTCGTTCCCAGATCGATTCCTAGTACTTTTGACATATTGTGGTTCCTTTCTTTCTACACTTAGATATCACGATAAAAAATCTACTGCCTACTTAGTAAGCAATCCCCGTGCCAAGTCGGGCTATATATATGTAATTCATTGTATTAGTGTTGGATAAGAGATTATTCTTCGGAGAGACTTTGATAGATTTCAGGCCCTAAGTGGGACATTTTGTCCCTATATGAGCCATTAATGTCCCATATTTCACTCCGAGTGGGAAGAAAAATGGATCCGAAAGGAAAACGGCGGCGGAAAGAGGGCCGAATCAGGCCCGGGCGGCAATCTGAGCCGTTAAATGGGCCGGAAGCTGATCCAGAAGAAGTGTTTCCTGGGTACCCGCTTCCATATCCTTGAGAGCCGCCACCCCTTCGGTCAGCTCATTCTCCCCGCGGATCAGGGCCCAGGTGGCGTTGGCCTTGTTGGCCGCACGCATCTGCGACTTCATGCTGCCTCCGGTCGCCATCCGGCAAGCCACCCCGGCCGCGCGAAGCGTCTGCATCAGCGCTAAATTCTGTTTGATAGCCTCTTCACCCAGCCCGACCAACCAAACCAGCGGCCGAACCGCTTCCAGCAGTTGCGCATCCCGCCCCAACGTCTGCAGCACACTCACGACGCGCTCCAAGCCGATGGCAAAGCCCACTCCGGTCAGCTCACGATTGCCCAGCTTCATCCGATAGCGACCGCCGCCCGCCAGGGCATTCTGAGCCCCCAGATTGTTGCTGACGATTTCCCAGACCGTGTGCTCATAATAGTCCAGACCGCGCACCAGCAGGGGATCGATCTCATAGGCCACGCCCAGGGCATCCAGATGCGCCGCCACAAGCGCCAGATATTCGCGGGATTTCTCGCACATAAAATCAGTCACGGGCGGCAACGTGGCCACAATGGCCTGGCAAGATTCATTCTTGCAATCGAGCACACGCAGCACATTTTCCGAGATCCGCCGCTGACAGTCTTCGCATAGCGCGCTCTCGTGTGACGCAAGCGCTTCCCGCAATCCGGCAGCCACCTTCACCTGCTCGCCGGCCCCGCCGCGTGTATTCAGGCGGACGGCGCAATCATCCAGTCCCCACATCCGAAGCAGATCCACCTGGAGCGCCAGGATTTCGGCATCGACCAAAGGGGAAGGCGGCTCGAGACATTCCACGCCGCACTGATGGAACTGACGTTTGCGACCGGCCTGCGGTCGTTCGCAGCGGAACATCGGTCCCAGATAATACCAGCGGGCCCCATCGGTTTCCACGGCGCCGAGTCCGGCGGCATGGCGCATCACACCGGCGGTTCCCTCCGGCCGGAGACAGAGGCGGCGGCCGCCGCGCTCAAACACATACATTTCCTTCTGCACTACATCCGTGGTTTCGCCAAGGGAACGCGTGAAGACAGCTTCATACTCCACCGCCGGCGTGCGCAGTTCTTCGAAGCCATACCGCGTCAGGACATCACGCGCCACCTGCTCCATGCGCTGCCACAGGCGCACCTCAGGTGCACCAATGTCAGACATTCCTTGGACAGGCTGGTTGGCTGAAGACATAAGGGGTCCATCATAGACACGCCTGATGGCGTGTAAGCAAACAGAATAACGACCTGGAAAATCAGATCGCTTTGAACATTTCTTTCATCGTCTTGCCCGGGCGGAAGCGTACAACTTTCCGCGCGGGAATCACGACCACTTGATCCGGTTTATGGGGATTGCGGCCGATCCGCTGACGGCGTTCCCGCACATCAAAAACCCCGAACTTTCGAAATTCAACCGTCTGCCCTTCACGCAGCGCATCTACGATTGAATCCAGTGTCTTTTGAATGACAGCAACTACTTGTTGCTGAGTTAATCCGGTCTCATCAGCGATTCGGATCGCCAAGTTTCGCTTCGTCAAGTTTTGCATCATGTCCTGCCTTCCATACAGTCTGCTACGAGAACCTCCAACAGTTGGAACATAAGTCTCCAAGGACACTTGCGTCAAGGAAAAGCCCCGGCCGAACAGCATTTTAATCTTCAGATTTTCCTCATTTGCCCGGAACCGGCGAGTCCATGACTTACGGATCCCGGGGCCAAGGAGCAAGGAAAGGGAAAAAGATCTCCACCGATCCCTCGAAATCATGGGGCAGATCCAGCCCCTGCTCATCGAACGTGTTGATGGATTGGCCGTTGGCAAGCACCCGATCCGGGGCAATCTGACGCGGCCACCACATGCGGTATCCCTCTGGAGGCTCTGCACTACCGCCGATTTCAATCCACATTCGGTCCCGCTGCCAATAGCAGGACAGATCCAACGGTCCAAATTCCGTCGGCATGCCATATACGTGATAGCCTTCCCCATGCTGAATCCATTCGGCGGGAGCGCCGGAGAACAAATCCAACCGCTGGCCTTCCTCCCGGGCCGCAAGCCCCCGGACCGCAACAAAATAAGCTGCGGCAGCCCGGATATCCGGCATCGGGCCGATCTGACCCGGCTGACGGGGGTCCAATGTCATCACATCCGCCCAGAGCTGCCATCCCGGTGGCTGGCGCCGCTCCAACTGGGCATAGAGCACTTCCCGGGCATAGTCCCCGCGCCCCATCCGGGCCAGCGGAGTCAGCAACAGAGCTTCATCCGAAGGGATGGGTCCCGCCCAACCCGGCTCCTGTCGCGCCAGAAACTCGTCATAAAAGGTATCCAAACTGCTTTGCAATTCATGCGGTTCCACCAGATCGGTCTCCTCGGCCGGCCAGAAAAGAAGGGCCAACAGGTGAGCATCGAAGGTATCCTCTTCGGCAGAGGCCGGAATCCAGGAGGATTCCATTTCATCCATATGCGCGCGAAGGGAGCGGCGAACCGCCGACCGAAGGGCGCGATATTGTTCATCTGCCCAAGTGGCATCCTCATCCAGCCCGAGAATGGAAGCGGCCGCCCGCCCCTCTTTCCAGGCCAGCAGCGCCCACACCTGATCGGCATAGCAATGCACCGGACGCGGACTGCCCGGTTGGGCCCCGGACAGCGGCAGGAGGCCTTCCAGCAGGAAGCGATCCTCGTCCGACAGTTGCCATTCCGTTTCTTCCAGTTTCTGACGGAGTCCCTGCAGATACACCAGCGCCTGTCGCAGGGCCGGATACCGGTCCTGCAGAAACGCAGAATCCTTCGTGAAACGATAATATTCCATCACCATGAAAGCAAACTGACCTTGAGAGGCGTGTCGTCCCGCCTGTCCCAAACGGGGTGCAGGGGATCCGTTCGACAAAAAGAGCGAAGGCACCCAACCATTGGTTTCGATCCCGAGCGCCACCTGATCAATCCATGGGAGCGCCGCCGAAGCCTGCCCCGCCCGGCAGAGGGCCGCCACGCGCATCTGAATCGAATCCAGCGACTCCCCTTCCCCCGCGCCCACCAGCGAATGGAGGCTCAAGAGCCAGCCGACCTGGGCATGGAGGCAGTCGATGGCATCCGGCCGATCCACTTTGGGAGCGTATCGTTCCGTCTCCGCCCGCCAGAGCCAGCTCGCATCCACCCATTCGCGATCGAACTCATCCGCCACCTGATCCAAATCCCCCTCCATCTTCGGCCAGGGGAAATGTCGCAACGCGGCATGGGATCGGTCCTGCGCATTCGCCCCGATCACCATCCGGGTCCGCTCGCCCGGTTCCAGATTGAACGCCATGCTCCAGGCCCCCGAAACCAGCCCCGCCTCATCGCGGGCAAAATGCGTGCTCGGACTTTCGCCGCGCAGCAGCTGTTCCGTGATATCCCCCTCCTTGAAGGCGGAAACCCCTGCCACTAGGGAATCATTCGGCACTGCAAACAGCGGCTGTCCGTCGGCCAGCATCTCCTGCCAGCCAGAATCGGTCGTCCGGATCCGCATCCGATAGATGGGGGCCAGCCCGCCGCCCGCCCAGGGCGGGGGCACACGGACCGGACGCACCACCCAGCACAGTCGGCCCGTCTGTGTCATGATAGAGTCGTTCACCAGCTCATACTGCACCCAGCTGCTGGCCGGCGAGGATCCCGACTTGGCCAGCGCCCGGATGCGCAAGGAAAGGCCCGAGTCCAGCTTCCAGACAGTTTCCGGCATCGGGGCCCCGTTGGCCCCCAACCGGTACTCCACCTGTTCCGCCTGACGCGCAGAAAACACTTCGCCGCCGGAAAAGATCAGAGGCGACAGCGACGCGCTGCGGGCACTCGACGCAAACACGCCCCACTCATCAAGCAGGCTTTCCGGATCCTCCGGCAGAGGTCCGCCAGCCACGGCCCAATAGGTCTGCCGCCGGTGAATGGCATCCGGATAGATTCCTTCGGCGGCATGCGAGGCGGCCAGTTCATACTTCGCCCACGGACGGGATGTCCCTTCCGATCCGCGCAAGGTGATGCCCGCCACAGCAAATCCGTTGGTCTCCGCGCCCTCCGAAAACGACAACCGCACATACCGCGCATCATGAACCCGCTCGGTCATCAGCACATCAAAGTCGCCGGCGGCCGCCCGGATTACCCCCGCCTCCACCCAGTTCTCCCGGTTCGTCGAAACCGCCACCGCCACGGTGGAAGCGTACCCGTTGGTACCCCAATCCACGCGTACGCTCCCGATGGGCTTCACCTTCCGCAAATCGATTTCCAGCACGGCTTCCGGCAGGCTCGAATGCCACACCGTGCTCAGATCCCCGTCCAGCAGCGCGGCCGCATCCGCCACCACGATGCCATCCACCCACACCTGCGGGCGGCCCGACAGCCCCTGCACGTCCAGCATCGACAAGGCGGCGCCATTCCCCTGGCGACCTTCTTTCACCACTAGGCGGACATATCGCGCCAAAATCGGTTCGATCGAAATTTGATCCCAGTCCCCGTCCCCGTCGGCAATCTCCGCCCCCAGCGCCCAGTGTTCCCCATCCCGGCTCGTGAGCACCGAATAGGTGGTTGCATACGGCTTGGCCCATTCCATAGAAAAGCTGCACACCATCACCGGCCGCGCCAGATCGATCTGAATCCACTGCGGCTCTTCGGTCCCGCTCCGCCACCAGGTGTCGGTCTTGCCATCAATCGCCTGTTCGGGGCCATGCCCCTCCGCCGATGCCGAGGCGGTCGCCCGCCAATGCACGACCTTCGTAACTGCCAGCCGGCTGGCCTTGACGCTCTCGCACCCAGTCCCGCTCAGCACCAGTCCCATGAGCAGCAGGCCGCCACAGGCAAGTTTTCCATACTGTGGAACAGGCGAGTGCCGAGTTCGAGTCGAAGACGAAGAACGAACGCGAGCTCTATAGCGAAGTGCTTTGCACTTCGAACGAGAGCGCAAGGCGATCGAAGTGGCAAACATTTCTTCCATACTGTGGAAAAATCGCGAAACATTTTTCCATACCATGGAAAATTCAGACATAACGCTGGTGGTCTTCATAGCGCCCTTAAGCAGGCGTCTCTCCGTAGATATCCAGTGTACGGCGGATGCGGCGAAGCACGCGCTCCTTGCCCATCACCGCCAGCATATCAAACAGGCCCGGGCCAACGGCCGTGCCCGACACGCCGACACGCACCGGGTGCACCAGCATGCCCATGCCACGTTCGGTGCGCTCGGCCAGTTCATGCAGGGCCGTGTCGGTGGATTCTGAAGTGAACGGCTCGAGCGCTTCCAGCACCGCGAGTTCTTCGCGGAGAATGTCGAGGGCACCTTCTTTCAGGAGGCGCTTTCGGACACTCTTTTCATCGTAGGGGAAGTCTTCGTTGAAGAAGAAAGCCGCCTGCTCGCCCAGATCCGTATAGAGGCGGATGCGCTCGCCCATGCAGGCAACCACCGCGGCAAAATAGTCCGGGTCGATGTCATCGTTCCAGAGGCCCTGCTGCTGCATCGCAGCTTTGCATCCGGCGGCGATCTCCTCGGGGGATTGCTTTTTGAGATGCTCGCCATTCATCCAGAGGAGCTTGGTCATATCCAGTTGACTGGGAGAACTGCGCACTCGGTCCAGCGTGAACAGGTTCACCATCTCGTCTCGACTCATGACTTCCAAATCATCGCCCGGCGACCAGCCCAGCAGCGCCAGCGAGTTGAACAGCGCCTCCGGCAGGAAGCCCTTCTCTTTGAACTCACCGACATAGGCCGCACCATCGCGCTTCGAATAGGGTTTGCCCTGCTTGTTCACAATCATCGGCAGGTGCGCAAATTTCGGCAGCGGTGCGCCGAGCGCCTGATACATCGCCACATGCTTAAAGGTATTCTCTACGTGGTCATCGCCGCGAATCACATGGGTGATCTCCATGTTGATATCATCCACCACATTGCCGAGGTGGAAGACCGGTGTGCCATTGGAGCGCACGATGACAAAATCCTTCAGATCCTTCGCCTTTTTGGACAGGTCGCCCTTCACTTCATCATGAAACGAGATATCGGTGCCCGGCATTTTGAAAATAACGCATTCTCCCTGCCCGGTGCCTCCCTTATCTTCTTTATAAGCGTGACCCTCCGCCAGGAGCTTTTCCGCGACTTCCAAATGACGTTCGCTCTGGGTGCTCTGAAAGACAGGTTCCCCGTCAAAATCCATTCCGAGCCAAGCGAGGGAATCGAGGACAGTCTGGACGGCCGCTTCCGTCGAACGCTCCCGGTCGGTATCTTCCATACGCAGCAGGAACTCGCCGCCTTCATGACGCGAGAACAGCCAGTTGTAGATGGCGGCGCGAATATTTCCAATGTGGACATTGCCCGTCGGGCTGGGGGCAAATCGTGTGCGAATCGTCATGTGTGGTTCAATCCTTTCAAGATTCCGATATCAGTTCGTATCCTACCCGCAGGACACCCCTCCCCGCAAGTTCATCCGAAGCCGAGAATGGCCCTCTCTACTTATATTCCCAGTAGGCACCCGTATCGCCGAAGTTCTCGATCGTGTTGAGCATCGTGGCGTGGGTCCCCATCATCATATCGTTGTACATCCCCATGGTGGCGGCATTTGCATTCATGTTTCCGCGCATCTGCTGCAGGTACGCCTGTTTTTCGGCGGGCGTATCGACCCCGGCCGGCCACTGCGGCTCCATCGTCGCCTGCTGATGAGCCTGCTGGTACCCCTGAGCAAAGGCAGCATCCGCTCCCGACATCTGCTGCTGCTGCTGTTGCATCATTTGCTGTTGGGCCATTTGCTGCTGAATCATCTGGTTCTGCATCTGTTGTTTCTGCCCGGGCGTCATCTGTGCGTAGACATTGGAGAGATAGCGATAGAGGACCTGCATGCCGCAGAGGCTCGTTTTCTGTTCCAATGACATCATCGGGAACTGCTGCATCAGCATCTGCTGAATCTGGTCAATCTGCTGGGCACTCAACTGGGCGTTCTGCCCTGCCATTTGTGCGTTGAGCTGCATCAGCTGAATGTAGCCTTGGCAATCCCCGGCCGTGAAGGCGAGCCGGTTCTGCGGATCGTAGGCCAGAAGCGGCACATATTTCATCATGAGCTGGACGATGAATGGCTTTTCCTGCAGGTGCTGGGTGCCGGAATATATCTGATAGATAAGCGCGGACCGCATGCTGCCGATCTGGGCTACATCCGTCAGCTGAAGGATCTGCTGCATTTGCGCATCCACCTCAAGGGAAGCCTGGATCACACCCCCCGGGTCGAGGCTGAAGCTTTGTGCCGTCTCCTTCAACCCCATCTGCTTTTCCACCTCCGACATCGGTGCACCAATGATAAACTCCACAAAGCGGACTTCCTTATTGAAGTGCTCCTGGGTGTACTGCTGTCCATTTGCAGTGAACAGCACCTCTCCGGAAGGAGGCAGAATCGGGAGCTGTGCAGTAGAGGCCTGCAAAGAGAACACGACAGCCAGGGCCATCACCAACGGGAAGTGGAGTGTTTTCATATCCTCCGATTCTAAAAATCGGGGAGAGAGAAACAAGACATATCCGAAACAATCCGGGCTCGGGTGACCGCACTTCTTCTCTGCTGTTCAAATCAGGGGGGCTGCGGTATCTTCACCTTATGAGTATTTCCTGTCCCATGCCGACCCCGCGCTACGACACGATCACCCTTGCCCACGGCGGCGGGGGCTCGTTGACGGCATCGCTGATCGAGCAAATCTTTCTGCCCGCATTTGGCGCGCGCCCGGGGGCGCCGCATGATGCGACGCCGTTCGAATTGGGCAGCGGGCGTGCGGCATTCACCACGGATTCGTATGTGGTGCAGCCTCTGTTCTTTCCCGGGGCCGACATCGGTTCGCTGGCGGTCAACGGCACTGTTAATGACCTGTTGATGGGTGGCGCACGACCTGCGGCCCTGACCGCGGGGTTCATTCTGGAAGAAGGCCTCCCGCTGGAAACGCTGACCCGCGTCGTAAAATCCATGCAGCAGGCAGCGGACACCGCCGGCGTCCAGATTGTCGCGGGCGACACGAAAGTCATTGAACGCGCGAATGGTGACGGCCTGTACATCAATACCAGTGGCGTTGGTGAAATCATCACTCCGGTTGCCCTCGCCCCAGAGGGCATTCGAGAAGGCGATGTCATCATCCTGACTGGCGACATCGGGCGGCATGGCATCGCGGTGATGGCTGAACGGCACAAGCTGGATTTCAATCCGCCGGTGGAAAGTGACTGCGCTTCACTGAGTGCCCCGCTGCTGGAATTGTTCACCTCGGGACCGGTGCCGCACTGCGCCCGCGATCTGACCCGCGGCGGTCTCGGCGGGGCCCTGTGTGAGCTGGCTGCTGCCTCCCATCTGGACATGCAGATCGATGAGGCCGCGATTCCTGTTGTGAAGCCTGTGCGCTCCGCCTGTGAACTGCTGGGATTCGACCCGCTGTTTGTGGCGAATGAGGGTTGCGCGGTTCTTTTAACACCTGTAGATGCGGTCGATGCCACCCTTTCCATTCTAAAACAGCATGCCGTAACCCAACAGGCGTGCGTCATCGGCGAAGTGGGCGCTACCGGCGGCGGACTCTCTGCCCGCACGGCCCTGGGCACCGTGCGTCGTCTGACGCCCCCCTCCGGCGAGCAGCTGCCGCGGATTTGCTGAAAGCAGTTCGAGGGTTCAGCGGCAAGTAATCTCTTTCAAAAATAGAAGCCGTGGATACCTAGAGCATATTTAATTATTCCGTAGCCGCATTTTTCGGGTACAGGGACGGTCCGATTGATCGGATGGGGTCACGGGGAGTTGCACCCCGTGACCCT
>CAZGMQ010000005.1:0-74732 GCA_964526745.1 uncultured Verrucomicrobiota bacterium | reverse complement strand
ATCGGCCCCCCGTTCACCGCCCCTTCGGTGTCATGCTTATTTGAGGCAACACGCCAGTTCAGAACATCGAAGCAGGAGGAAACCAGAGAAATATCTCAAGTGAAGCGTTTTTGCATTGAGGTCTCGGGCGCGAGGGCGTATATTTGGAACAGAATAGCAATCAGCCGTACTTCTCCAGCTTGGGTTGGCGTTCCAATCAGGGGAGAGGTCAAGGTGAGGAGTATAGGGATGAAATTGGTTTATTTTTCTCGGCAGTGGGCAAAGCGGGGATTGTTGGGTGTCTGCCTTCTGGGCCTGTTTCCCGCAGCAGCCCTCGGCGAGGCCATGCTGCAGTATTTCAACGCAAGCTGGAATGAGATCGCCGACAAGGTGCCGGAGCTGGCCGAGGCAGGGTATTCCTCACTCTGGCTGCCGCCGCCGGCGAAAGCCAATGGGGGATATTCGGTCGGTTATGACTTGTTCGATCCATTCGACTTAGGGAATATCGACCAGCGCGGGACGATTTCCACGCGCTATGGAACCAAGGCGGATTTACACAACTTGGTGGAACTGTGCCACCGCTTCGGTATTCGGGTCTATTTTGATAACATCATGAACCACCGCGCCTACGATGTCCCGCTGTATGACGAAACCACCCCGACGGATGTCTTCCCCGGCATGGTGGCGGAAGATTTCCACCTGCGCACCACCTCCGACGGATTCTGCCGT
Source organism: uncultured Verrucomicrobiota bacterium (assembly GCA_964526745.1). Taxonomy (GTDB): domain Bacteria; phylum Verrucomicrobiota; class Kiritimatiellia; order CAIQIC01; family Lenti-01; genus Lenti-01. Next base: position 74,024 of record CAZGMQ010000005.1, on the reverse strand, counting down.
AAGTGGGATAACACCCGCGATTGGAACGATGCCTGGCAGGTGATGCATCTGGGGCTGTCGGACTTGCTGGACATCGCCCACGAGACGCCGAATCAGAATTTCGGAGACTCGGAGGGCGACTGGCACGACAAGCCTTCCATCGTGCGGCATCCCAATAACCCTGAATTCTACGATTGGCATCCCACGCTGGGACACAAGGGGTTCAACAGCACGTCGATTACCGAGGCGGTGATTACAGCCAATCCGGACTTCTATAAGGAAGACGTGGGGGCCTACCTGTGCCGGAATGCGCGCTGGATGATGGACACCACCCATGCCGATGGGTTCCGTCTGGATGCCGTCAAGCACGTGCCGGACTATTTCTTCGGGGCCTACAACGACGATGACAGCGATGCCGGCTACCTGGGGCAAATCCAGTGGCAGTTCGACAAAACGCACGGCTACAGCGACACCAACAACCTCCGCGACAGCAATTTCAACACCGAGATTCCGCGGGATGATGCGATTCTGTTTGGGGAACATCTGGGAGAGCCACCCGGATATGACGGCTATGTTGCGGCGGGGATGCGTCTGGTGGACAACGATCTGCGGACCGAGCTCAACTGGCGGTTCAGCGCGGGCGATTTGTGGGGCTATGACGCTGCGGGTGCCGGCGGATTTTCTTCCGGAGTGGGCGTCATGCACGCGCAGAGCCACGACAACGACTACGTGGACCGCAAAGAGCTGCAGCACGCCTATTATCTCCTGCGGCAGGGACTGGGCCTGCTTTATACCGACGGGAACAGCCATGCGGAAACGCTCTCCGGCAGCGGCGGCGCTTTCCCGCGCTGGGCAAACACCGCTTTCCTGGGTCAGTGGGGACAGACCCAAATTCCCGAACTACTGAAGATCCACGAAAATATGGCGCGCTACGATCACGTCGGAATGGGGACCCATTGGGATGGATCGGTCATTGCGTGGGAACGCGGGGGCTCTTCCCCGTGGAATACCGCGCTTGTGATCCTGAATTCGAAGTGGGAAGACTGGTGCACCCTTCCGACCCAGGGCACCTTTTCAGACGATGCTTACCTGTATAACTACGTTCGCTCTTACCAGTGCTATTTCACGGACAGCGGCCCGGCGGCCGACTACGTTTATGCCAGCGACCTGTACAACGTGAACCAACCTCCCAACAGTTATTCGGTCTGGGGGTACAAGAATCCCGATTCGAGCAGCCTGTGGTCCGGGGATGTGATCTCGATTTATGACAACGGGCAACTGGCGGACACCATCCTGGTAAACCGAGAAGACGGGCCCGACGGCGACGCAGCCTTCAACCCGTACAACCTTGCCGACACCAATACCTCGGATTACACCTATTCCATCGCTATTCCTCGCATCACCCAGGGCACCAATGTCGTGTTTGATGCGCGTGTGGACGGCTCCGCCGACAACGTACTGATGCGGCTGGATGGCGGCATGGACCTCAACGGCGTGAACCATTCCGGTGGTGATCCCCGCGACAACCCCCCGGCCCTGACCGACGACATGTATCTCGGCTATGAAGGCGTTAATTTCATCCAGCGCATCTGGCCGGAGAAGTTCGCGGCGGCGGATTCCGTCCGCAATCAAATCGGTTCGGCGGGAGCGGAGACCTATGAGGCGGTGATCGGAACCGCCGGGTTTTCAACCAACCTGTCCACGGCCAGCAACGACTGGGACTTGGCAGACACGGTGTCGTGGATCTGGCACGATCCGAACGGTGCTCAGGACCGAACGAACTGCGTGGGATGCGCGCAGTTCTGGCCGATGCTGACCAACGCAGCCGACGAGACGCTCTATATTAATGTCAAGACGCCCAAGGTGAGCGGGAACCGGGTCCACATCTACTACACCACGAACGGCACGGCCTGGCCCGAGGGCGCGGGCGGCGCGGGCGGGAATCAATCGACGCGGGTGGTGGAGGCTGCGTGGTCGGGACAAACGGCCGACAGCAACGATTGGTGGGAAATTAAGGTTCCGGCCCTGTCCGCTGGCACAGTCTTCCGCTACAAGATCGGATCCGCCCGCCAGCAAGGCTATGACGGCAATGGGTGGCAGGTGGTTTGGCCCAGCAACAGCGCGGCCATCTATATGAAGAGCATCCTGATGGGCGAGTGGAACACAGATGCCCAGAATCTGAAGACGAAGTCGTACCACAAGCATAACGACTATAATAGCTGGACCACCAACGGATTGGCGGACGGGTTCCACCTGCTGACAGCCAAGGCGTTCCTGGAACGCCCCGGCGGTGCGCCGGTCTTCAATACATTCCGCCAGACGTTCTATCTGGATACGGAAACCCCACAGGGCTATATCCAATATCCGGCGGCGGACGGCGAGACCTATTACGGCAGCGAGTACGGGTTTATTGTCCGCACCGATCCGACTGCACGCGAGGTATGGTATCACATTACGGATATCAATCCCGACAACGACGGCGCGGGCAATGGCATGGTATCGGGCCAGGTGGTTTGGGCGCAGGCTTCGACGGTGGGCGCATGGACAGAGGATATGGCGGAAGACACGGCCTATCCCCAGATCTGGCGTTTCAACTACGCGCGTATCCCTGCGAGCAATTCCGCTACTATTCGCGTCCGCTTGCGTGAATGGTCGAGCACCGCCAGCAATAACTGGTCCACGGTCAACCCGACGAATGACAACGCCGCCGTTGGTCACTACACCGAACTGGAACGCACTTTGAACACCCGGGGGCCGGCAGAGGAGTTCTTTTTCGATTGGCCCGAGGCCGACGGCACAATGGTCGAGGCCGGCTGGAGATTCCGGGTCCATTACACCGCCAGCATGGCGGAAGGCCTTTCGGCCGACCAAATCTATGAGCAGACCCGGGTGTACGTGAATTCTACTGCGAACGGTTCGACCAACCGCGGGGATTTGATCAGCGCCGACGATTTGGCTTTCTCTCACTCCTGGGATGGTGATCTCAACACCTTGGAATTTGCGATGCCGAACGTCTACAACGGCCAGGACGGCTGGTTGTATGGTGTGCGGGTCGAATTCACTAACAGCAATGGCTATGGCGATTTCAACAAGGCTGCCGTGCGGCTGGTCCAGCATCGCGGACCGCTGCTGCCGACCCTCATCATTACTACGCCGCCAGAGACGGACAGCGACGGCGCCAAATATATCATCCGGATGGAGGATGTGCCGGCTTCCGTGCTGGCAACCAACGCGGCTTTGCGGGAAACGCCTATTGTGGTGCTGACCGATGCGAATGCTACGAATCTGGCCGTCCAGTTCAATAGTCCGACGGATTATGTCGGCGCGGTGGTTCTGGGCAGCGTGGTCACCAATGGCGACAGCCTGACATGGAACTATACATGGACCGTCACCAATGCCGGTGCCTACCGCTTCACGGCCACGGTTTGGGCCAATACCAACGGCACCGAACTGAGCTCGGGTTCCAATTCCGCCACTCGCAACGCCACGGTCCAATTCCGGGAACTGGTTTCCACGACCAACGCGACCGATGCAGACTGGGATGACGACGGTATCCTGAATACCAACGAGATATCGGCGTGCCCCCTGCCGGGAAGCGCGAAGGAATACTGGTCGCAAACCGAGGTGTTCAACTACTTCTCGCGCGGCAAATCTATGGAGAACAGCCCCGACACCGATGGCGACGGCCTGCCGGACGGGCTGGAACTGGGCTATCGCCTGCCTGCGGCCGGGACCGATACCGATACCGATACGGATGGCGACGGCTTTAAAAACTTTCTCCCCGATCTCGATCCGCCGTTTTACAACACCTTGGTGGGCAGCGATGGCGTCAAGGGCATTGATGGCGCCGGAACCGGCGCGAGCCGCACCAAGCTTGTGCAGGGCACCGTCACCGACCCGTCGAAGTCCGACAGCGACTATGACGGTCTGCCCGACGGCATCGAGGATGCCAATCGCAACGGGTGGGTCGATGGCGATGGCGAACTTCTGCCCACATCTTACGATCCCTGGCTTGAGCGCAACTGGCCCGACGGTATTATCAACAGTGGCGAAACGTGGCTGGAGACCTCTCCGGGTATTTCCGACAGCGATGACGACGGCCTCAGCGACGGCTACGGCGAGGACAAGAACTTCGATGGTCGCATCGCGGGCGACCTCAACACCAACCGGGTTTGGGATACCGGTGAAACGTGGACGGAAACCGATCCGCTGAATTCGGACACCGACGGCGACGGCCTTCCTGACGGATGGGAAGTACGCTATGGCCTGGATCCGCTCGACGATGGCATCACCAGCATGCGGACCGGCCTGGCAGGGGATCCGAACAATGGCGCCGATGGTAACCCCGACAACGACACCTATCTGGACGAATTTCTCGTCGAGCAACCCTACGTCAACCTGCTGGAATACCAGAATGGAACCAATCCGATCGAGGTGGATTCCATTGTGGATCCGGGCGGCGAGGGCGCGATTACTATTGGCCAGGGCCCGGTTATAGGTGTGGTCAACGACACGACTTATTACCGCGAGTTCATGGATTGGACTCTGGATGACCTGATCGCACTGGACAACTACAACCAGGGCGGCAACTCCTCTGATATCTATCGTCGGGGCGACGGGTTCGACAGCTCTCGCGACATGGTGGCGTTCTACTTCCACGACGGCGGTGCAATCGACGGCAAGCTCTACTTCCGGGTGGACTTCGATGATCTCGCGGCCAACGCCGAGGAAAGCGCCCTGAACGTTTACGTCGCCATCAACTTTGGTACCTATGGGGAGGGCGGCGAAGTCAATCTGCCCGACCAGGTCAATGCCGGAAGCGATATGCAGTGGAACGCCTGCATCGGCGTTTACGACAGTGCCAATGGTGTGGTCTATGTCGACCAAGATAGCGGCAACAACACGACGGACATCGGCGGGGATTTGGCGGCGGCTGGCGTGGTGGCGGTTGAGGGCGGTTTTTATGGCGCCTATTTCAATTCCGAACTGGATGCCGTAGCCTGGAGCATTGACCGCGCAGCCTTGGTGGCCGCGGGGTGGGGCGGGGATCCGGAAGACCTGAAGTTCCAGGTGTACACGACGAGCGATTTCACGGCCGACGATGGCGGTTCTGGCGATAAGGGCGGCCTGAACGATTTCACCGATACCATTGGCGACGACTGGCTGTGCTCTGACTACTATCAGGACTACGACTATATTGCGGCCAACGGCTACTATTCGACCTGCGTTGGGCGCACGGCTGGCGGCAATGTGTGGAACAACAGGGGCCAGAACGCCAAGGTGGCGATGCTGGCGCATGGCAATCAGGCTGTTGAGCCGGGGGTGACCATCCAGAACATCGTGGACAATGGTTCCGGCGCGGGCTATCAGCGGCCGGTTAAAATTCACAATATTTATACGAATGCCGCGCTGAATTTGCATATCACGCCTACGCTGGCCATGGCACTGGAGTGGGCGAAGGTGGGCACGTCGAATACGTGGTATTCCGGGCCGGGGCTCAACGATCAAATTCGCGCCGGTGTCGCCGCGGGCACATTCCGTTTGCTGGGCAGTACCTTCTCCGACCACATCCTCCCGTATTTTGATGCGGCTTATAACCTCGCCAACGTGGAGTTGGCGACGGAAGCCTTGAATGAAATCTATGGCGGCTCGGTCACGAGCGGCGTGGTTTCCACCAACGTGTTTTGGATTCCCGAGCGCGCGGCGGATGTGGAAACGCTCAAGCAGGTCAAGACCAACCTGGGCTATAGGGCCACCATTCTCGACCAGACGCCCCACCTGCTGGAGTGGTACGGACGCGAAGAGGCGCTGGGCGACAATTCCTATAAGATCAACCGGTTCTATTTAGAAATGCCCAGCGGCGACTGGCCATCCATCGATGCGTTCATCATCGCCACCGCCGCCAACAACTACCGATATGTGAATACCGACGGGGGCTTGCCGACCGATTTGCGCCAGCTCTTCAATCGCCGCGCGCGCTCTGGGGGCGACCAGATTTCCACCATTTTCTACATGTGGGAGGATCTGAACGCGAATGCCAATGCCGATGCCTACGACGCCAACCTGCGATGGATGGCCAACCATCCCTGGATCCAGGTCATTGCCCTCGACGAAGTCCTCGATGGAGATACTGTCAGCCGTGATTTGACCGCGGCAGATGGCATGCAGTCCCAGGACTGGGTGCACCACGCCTGCAACACGAATTACGACAACTGGTACTACGGTTCTGCCCGCCATGAGGGCCTCGCGCCGAAACTCTTCGAGGTGCGCATCGGTAGCAACCTGCCGTCGGGCACCGTCTATGGCTCCATGACCAACGGTATTCTCTCCAATGCGTGGAAAGCCGTTCAGGGCATTGTAAACGCCGACGTCAAACGCCTGGCGCAGCAGACCTTGTTTGCCTCGACTTTTGAGACCGCGTTCCACAACGAAACCAACAACAGTTTGACGCGCTGGAGCTTCGGCGACTACGTGTCTCCGGCGGCTGGCTGGCAGGGCTTGCAGGGTTTCGCTTGGAAAGCGCAGGGCCAGACCCGCATGGCCGCCCTCTATGCTGCCGTGGACGATTGGGCCGGGCGCACGCTTTCCTCCACCGAGGTCGTGAGCGCCGATGTGGATCTCGACGGCGAGAACGAAACCATCCTGCGCAACAATGCGGTGATGGCGCTGTTTGAACGCAGCGGCGGCCGCATGGTCGGCGCGTGGCTCAAGACGGGCACCAACGTCGTTCAGATGATCGGTAATTTCGTCTCCATGCCTGACGCCGGCACCGAAGACGAAGGCACCGCCAACGTGAGCGGTGAAGGGGTGGGGGCCACCCGCACCTCGGCTCTCAAGGATTGGTGGGACGGTTCAACCAACCGCGTGAATGATCTCTATGCCTTCTCCTCTACGGCCAATGCCGTCACGTTCTCCAATGCGGGTGTGGGCAAGACCATCTCGCTGGCGAGCGCTTCCACCAACGTTTTCGCGGTTTCCTATGCCATGCCCGGCAAGACACTCTATGTCCGTAACGGCCTTTCGCCCGATCTGGACGCATTGCTGCGTACCGGCCAGCGAAACCTCTCGGAAGAGACGGGAGGGACTTCAACGCTGACACTTTCCACCATTCGTCCGGCAGAAAGTCTGGCCAGTACGCTTCAGCTGGTAGTGGCGACCGGCAGTATCAATACAGCGGCTACGGATATGTCTAATACCTGGAACACGGTCAACATGCGCAATCAGGCCCAGACCCGCCAAGTAGAGGTGGTCGGCACCGACAGTTTGGCATTTACCATCGAACTGGCGTCGTCCGTCCTGGCGGCCAATGAGCCACCCGCGTTGGAGTTCAATCCCGAAGGCCCGTACCTTATGCCGGTGGGGGCAACTTCCATCTTCACGGTCGCGGCCATCGACTACGACAGCCCCTCCACGACGCTGTCCGTCACCAACCTGCCGGTCGGCGGATCCAGACTGGCTGCGTTCGACGTCAACACGGGCATATTCTCGTGGCACGTGACCGCGATCAGTCAAGGTGGGCGCACGAACGATCAGGTTTATACCAATACGGTCTTCACCGCTGACGACGGCACCGACACGACCAATGCCGCCGTCACCATCACCGTGCCGTGGGATGCAGACGGCGACGGGATGCCCGACGATTGGGAACTGCTTAAGATTGGCACGACCACCAACGCCCCCGATGGCGATTGGGACGGCGACGGCTTCCCGAACTTCAACGAATGGGTGGCCAGTACGGATCCCAACTCCTCCGGCAGCTATATCGGGTGGGAAAACCAGTTCGTGGTATCCAGCAATACCCTTCGCCTGACCTTCAAGGCCATCGTGGGCCGGGACTACACCATCGAGGGTCTTGATGGGTCTCTTATGAGCACAAACATATGGAAATCATTGGAGCCCATCGTCGCTACCAATAATCCCATGACATGGGTTGACACGAATGCGTGGCCCACCGTTCGGAATTACCGAATCAAGATCCCGGCCTACGCACCGTAGGGCACTGGCCTGAATCCCCCCCCGATGAGGTTGTCTGGGGACTCCAAAACGACCGGAATGGAGCCAGGACGACCCCGTCCCGGTCTTCGGTTATCCGTGTGATTACGAAGCCGCCAGGGCACAGGCAATGCCGGCGGCCACTCGCGCGTTGTTTTCCAGCAGCACCACGTTGGCGGTTCGGCTTTCTTTGTGGGTCAATTCACTGACGCGGGCTAACAGGAAAGGCGTGACTTTTTTGCCTCGCACCCCTTGCTCTTCGGCTTCTTTCAGCGCTTGTGCAATGGCTTTTTCCGCCACTGCAGCGGGAAGTTCATCTTTCTCCGGGATCGGGGTGGCAACCAGCGTGCCGGTTTGCAACCCGAGTGCTTCGCGTGCGCGGATGATATCGGCTATTTCATCCGTCGTGTCACAGCGGATATCCAGCGGCAGGCCTGAGTCCCGGGTGTAGAAGGCGGGTAAATTTGAACAGCCATGTCCGATGACGGGCACGCCATGCGTCTCCAGCACCTCCATCGTCAAGGGTAGATCCAAAATGGCTTTGGCTCCGGCACAAACCACGGTCACCGGGGTTTGAGACAATTCCATCAAATCTGCGCTGACATCAAAGGGGTGGCCCCGATGCACGCCGCCAATTCCGCCTGTGGCAAACACTTTGATCCCGGCCATGTGGGCGACAATCATCGTTCCCGCGACGGTGGTGGCGCCATCGCCTTTTTGGGCCATCACAATCGGAAAGTCACGCCGGCTGCATTTTCGAACATCCTGGGCTTGAGCCAGATAAGCCAACTCATCAGCGGTTAGCCCTACGGTAATCTGTCCCTTCAGCACCGCAATGGTGGCCGGGACCGCCCCGGCGTCCCGAACCGCCTGCTCCATGCCGCTCGCCACTTCCAGATTCACAGGGTAGGGCAGTCCATGTGTAATCAATGTGCTCTCTAATGCGACAATCGGACGGTGATGTTTCAACGCATCCAGCACGTCCGGATGATACTTCAATAGGCTCTTATCTATGGTCATCATTCACTCTCCCGGGTGAGTTTGAATCCTGCTGGACATGTCATTTTCAGGCGGCCCGTTTCATTGGCCAACATGCTACGGATTGTGGTGGTGTACTGGGTGGGGAGGGTAATGAAGGAGAACGGGGGGTGTCAACATCGGCACAAATCAACATACGTTTGGGCGTAAATCACTGAAAAAGTCAGATGGCTTGTATCTAGGTCACATCAAGCCTGTATGGAAACGAAAATAATCCACTCTTTTAATCGAATAAAGGCCTGCTCCTGCCTGCCCCGCATAACCAAACCATCTAAAACTGATGAATTAGGTCTCTATCACTTGATTTATGGGGGAGGGTCGATTAGAATGTTACGAAGTGATTAAGAAACTTCAATTCTGGGGTTTGGTTACTATTCTGCTGGGTGGCAGTTTGCCGGAAACGCTTGCCCAAACCGCATACATTGATGCTGTTGAGGCCGTTGTCACGGCAGAAAGCTGTGGTGCGGTCGGGAACGGGGCGATCGACCCCAATGAAACTGTAACAGTGGATTTTGTACTGCAGAATATCGGTACGGCGGATACGACCAATGTCATCGCTACGCTGGAGCCGACCGGCGGAGTGACCGGGCCGGACGGGCCGATGAGCTATGGCGCTCTTCTGGCGGGGGGAGCTCCCGTCACCAATTCTTTTTCTTTTGCCGCAACAGGCCAATGCGGGGGCCAACTGACGGCTACACTCTCTCTGGATGACAATGGTCTGGCACTGGGGACGGTGCCGTTTGTCTTCACGCTGGGGGCCGAAATGGAAACCGCATTGACGCTCACCAACAGCGTCGTGATTACCCTGACTGATGGGGCTTCGGCGGATCCGTTCCCTTCCAGCATCGCTATTTCCAACCTGCCGGGAAGCATCCGCAACGTGACGGCCACCCTGCATGGGTTTGCCCATGACTACCCTGAAGACATCGACGTGATTCTCGTCAGTCCGGATGGCGATGCCGTCTCGCTGATCGGAGCGGATGGGGGAGATACTCCGGTAACCAACCTGACGATGACATTTGATGATGACGCAGCCTTGCCAGTCGGTGCGGCGCTGACTTCCGGCACCTTCCAACCTTCCGGCACCGCCGAAGAAATGAATGCCCCGGCCCCGGCTCCTCCCTATGGCGCGGCGATGTCGGACTTCAATGGCGGTACACCCAACGGCACCTGGAGCCTCTATGCGCAGGATGTCGAGGCGGGATATGCAGGGATCATCCTGTCGGGCTGGTCCCTTTCGGTGACGGCGGTGGATGTCGAATGCTGTCAGGGCGATCAGCCGCCGCTGTTCGATGCACTGAATCATCAGGACGTCCTGGAGAGCAATCTCCTGAGTTTTGCGGTCACGGCCACGGACCCGAGCGATGGTGATCCCATTACGCTCACGGTGAGCAATCTGCCCTCCGGTTCGACCTTCCCGGCCACCAACGGCCTGGGTACCTTCATCTGGGAGAGCGCCACCCCGACCGGCATATATTCGGTCAGCTTTTATGCGGAGGACAAGGACGGCACCGCCAGCACCTCCATCACCATTCGCGTGGAAACACCCCCCTACGAAAATACCAATTGCGCGGTGCTGATTTCGGAGTACGTGGAAGGCACCGGGAATAACAAGGCGCTGGAGATCTATAATCCATCCCTGGCGCCCCTGGATCTGGATGCCGGGCAGTACGTGGTGCAGATCTATTCCAACGGGACCAATTCACCGACCCACACCATAAGTCTGACCGGTGCCATTCCCGCCCAGGCCGTCTTTGTGCTGGCGAACGGTTCGGCGGATGCTTCTGTTCTGGCGGTGTCCGACATGACCAGTGGCAGCATGACCTACGATGGCAATGATGCTTTTGTGCTGCGAAGCGGTGGTGCCAGCGGCACCGTGCTGGATTCCATCGGTCAGGTCGGCTACAATCCCGGGACCGAATGGGGCACCGGAATTGTCTCTACCGCTGAACACACCCTGCGCCGGATGTCGACTGTGGAGGAGGGCGATCTCGACCCTTCGGACGCCTATGATCCGGCTCTGGAATGGAGCGGCTTTTCACAGAACACATTTGATGGACTGGGCACACACACGAGTGACTGTTCCGGCCCGCCGCTGCCGAGCCCCCCCGTCCTGAATCCGGTCGGTGACCGCATGGTCATCGTCAGCAACACCCTTCAGTTTGAGGTGGTGGCCACGTCGACCGATGGCGATACCGTCACACTGACGGTAACCAACCTGCCTGAAGGGGCGGCCTTTTATCCGACGAACGAACTGGGCACATTTCTCTGGACGAATGCATCGCCGACCGGGACTTACAGCGTGACCTTTATCGCTTCGGACCTGGACGGCTCGGATGAGGACACCATCGATATTGTCGTTGGCGTGAGCAATGCGCCTTCGCTGGTTTATCTGGAGACCTTTGACGACACCTCCATGTGGGGCGGGGGAACTGGCACCAGCTATAATGCCAAAACTTTTGATAACGACTCCACCAATCCAGTGGCCGATGCCTTTGCTTCCAATCTTGCCGTGCGAGATACCGTGTATTCCGTCACCAGCAATGCCTGGCGCCTGCAAAATGTTGAAGAAACCTATCTGCGATACGGCGTGAGAACCAACATCACGCGACTGACGGTCCAGTTGGCCCGCTGGGATAACAGTCCGGTCATGGACTTTGAAATTAGGTACAGCACGGACTTCGGCACCAACTATACTACTCTGTACACCACCAACGGGGATTGGTTTGCGGCGGATAAGGTCTATCAGGAGTACGACTCCGGCCCCATTGATCTTCAACCCGTGGACGATCGTACCCTTTGGTTGGAAATCCATAAGATTGCGGGCGGCGAGCGCCTGCTGATTGACAACTTCCAGGTGGAATACGGCTTAGTCGAAGAAGTGGGAACGCCGCCGGTGCTAGGCGTGATCGGCGGCCAGGAGGTCTTCTTGGGCCATCCCCTGCAGTTCCACGTGTCGGCCACCCCGACGGAGAGCGACCCCGTGACGTTGACCGTCAGCAACATGCCGCCAGGTGCGGTGTTCTATCCGACCAATGAGTTGGGGACATTCGTCTGGTCGCCCGCCACGCCGACGGGCGAATACAGCGTGGTGTTCTACGCCGCCGACAAAGACGGGAGCGACGGCGAGGCCGTGGGGGTCTTTGTCTATCCGCTGCCGCAGGTGGGAGCGCTTGTGGTCTCCAACGGCGTCCCTGCTTCTGCCACCTTCTACTCCATCCTGGGGCAGAAGTACCGGATGGACTACAGCACAAACCTCACGGTCGTCCCCGTGGACTGGTTCCTGGTGACCAATGACGTATACGGCACTGGGAGCGACATCACTTTGTCAGACACCAATATGGCAGTGGATGTGAAGCGGTTCTACCGTATCGCGGTCGAATAGGTCGTTCCACGCCCGCGCTGCGACCCGAAAGGGCTGCGGCGTGTTTGTTTTGGGTGGGGGCCTTCCGGCTATTTCCGGACGCAGCGCAGTCCGACGACGGTGTTGCTGGAGGCCGGGGCGAGGTACGACCGGGCCGCGCAGCGCAGGCCGCTGCCGGCATCGCTCCAGGACCCGCCGCGGACAATCCGGGCCGTTCCGGTGGCCGGACCGGTCGGATTTTCGTTTGCCCGGTTCGTATAGGACCCCGACCAGTCCCAGCACCACTCGGCGGCATTGCCGGCGGCATCGTGCAGGCCATAGCCGTTGGCGGGATAGGCGCCGGTGAGGGTGGTCCCTGTGGCGGCGTAGTTCGCGTTGCTCATGGCGAGGGTATCACCCCAGGGATAGTCGATGCCGGTGGAACCGCCGCGGGCAGCCTTCTCCCATTCGGCCTCCGTCGGTAGACGGTAGCCGTTGGCCTGCCAGTTCACACAGGCCTCGGAGAGATTAGTTATTCCGGTCTTGTAGATGTTGGTTTGCGCTGCGGTTGAGTAATAGGCGGGCAGCAATCCTTCGCTTTGCGAACGGGCATTGCACCATTTAATCGCATCGTACCAGGTTACCACAAGTACAGGGTGGTTGGTCGTGCTGGCGCCGCCGACTCCTGGCTGGCCCGGTGCAAAGAAATACCCGTTTGCGATTGCCCAGAGGCGGACACGTGTCCACTCAGCAAAGGTCACTTCTGTGCAGTCGATGGCGAAGCCCTCCAGATGAATAGCCTCAGCGGGGGCCTCAGATAGATCGATGGCGCCATCGCTGCCCATGAGAAATGCGCCGGAGGGAATAAACGCCATGTTGGTATTGGCCGGAAAATATTGGGGTGAGGTCCGTACCCGGACCACCCGGGAGGTGAATCCATCTGGAATCTCAGCCTGTCCGGTTCGGCCTGTACAGGATTGCGCCAGAAAGGGGAGCCAGGGACCGGTCGGGCTGTCTGCCGCTTCCAGCAACACCAGCCCGTCCTCCTGTTGATTCGTCCAGCTTTGGATTCTGCCCGCACCGGGCATTCCTAGTTCCGGTGCTACGTCGAAAGTCTGATCAGCGGTCAGAGCGGTGCTGCTTACCACGAGGGCTTGCGTTGTGCTCAGGGATTCCTGGCCGATGGGTGCGAATACCACGCGATAGGTGCCCGCCGTTGGAAGCGGGCATTCGAAATACCCGTCGTCTCGACTGGTCCAGTGTTCATCGTTGGGTCGGTTGGTCAGGTTGAGTGAGTGGATGCGAACGGGCGCGGGTTGGCCGGTGGCGGTATCCAGGGACCACCCCAGCACCTTGGGCCAATTCGTATGGGCGGCGGCAAGGAAGCGCTGCCAGCCCAGGCGGACGCCGGGGACAAGCTTGGGAAGGGTCACGGTGGAATAATCAGGCTGGTGTTTATTGACCCCCACTTCAACGCCAAAGGCCTGGATGCCGTACAGGCCGTAGTTGGAATCCGCACGGTCGCCGTTGACCGGGTATCCGAATTCCGGGCCGCTCACAAAGGTGTAGGCTGAGTTGTCCTCGTTGGTGCAGACCTCCGCGATGAAATCTCCGATGGCGCGAAAGGGGTCGGGCGCGGGCATGGCGATGTCATAGTTGCCATAGGGGCCGTAGAACAGGCCCCAAAAGGTGTGGATGCTGAGGGTGAAGGCCGGACGCGTACGCTGGATCAACGCGTCGTAGACCTGGATTTCCGGTTCGGAGGCGGGGCTGGGTCCGCGATAGTCATAGTCATAGACATCGGGGCTGGAGCCCACGTTGTCATAGCCCCAATCAAAGGAAGAGTTGCGGTTGAGATCCACGCCATCGGTTCCATAGGTCATGGTGCCGCTGTGGTTGTTGTCGCGCCCGTTCTTGCGCCAAGACTCATTGACCGTGTCGCAATAATAGCGTCCATCTGGATTGAGACAGGGGATGACATAGATTTCCATGCCATCGACCCACGAGGCAAAGGTGGTGTTGTTCGTGTAGCCGTACAGTAGCTGCCAGATGATGTCCAGCGCGACTTCCGTGCCGGGATATTCGTTGGCATGGATGTTGGCATCGATCACCACGCGCGGTTCGGGTTCCTCCATTTCAACGTTGTCAGAGATTTTTAGCGCCCAGATTGGCCGCCCCCAGTGGGTGAATCCGATCTGGATCCGTTGGGCCAGCGATGGAAAATTCGTTTCGAACTGGGTCAGCAGAGCGGCGACGGCGGCTTCGTCGTGATAGCCGTTGGTGATGTTGATGGCGGAAGCCGATGGGTCGGGCAAGGGCGCGCAGGCTTCAGGAAACAGCTCCTGGTAGCCGCGTACGGTACCGAAGGTCTGGACCGGGGACGAAAGCATGCGGTTGACGTTTTCAATCGCGGTCGGCGTGCCGACCAGGATGGGCCCCTCGACGCCCTCCAGGCAGGGGCCTTCCTCAAAAAATTCGTTCTCGAGCCGCCACAGCACCTGATCCCGGCCGACGCGCACCCGCTCGGGCTGGGCCGGAGCCGCGGAGAAGTAGACCCGAGTTTCCTCTTCGGGCGTTTGCGAGGCGAAGGCCGGATGGATGGGGAGCAGGCAGAGGGACGCGATGAAAAGGCAGAGGTGGGACGTAAAATTCATGCAGGCAAGGTGCCCGTGTGTGGCCTAAAAGTCAAGGTACCCGCCGGTGCAGATAAAAGGCCGCGCAGGGGCCTTCGGGGGACACCATCGGAGCCCCGAGCGGATGGTCCGGGGTGCAGCCGGTGCCGAAATGCGGACAATCCGGCGGTTCCATTTTGCCTAGCAGCACATCTGCCGCAGGACATTCCATCTCCGTCTGCAATTGTTTATAAACAATTGCGGAAGGGGGTGGAAATTTCAGGGCGGCATCCCAGTTGGCATAGGCAGGACGCAGGGCCAGTCCACTCATGGGCACCACACCCAGCCCGCGCCACTCGCGGTCGCATAGTTCAAACACGGTATCGATGATGCGGAGGGCTTCGGGATTCCCTTTTGGATGCACCACGCGCGGATAGGAATTCACCATCTCCGCTGTGCCAGCTTCCCGCATGCGCAGGACATCCAGCACACCCAGCAGGATATCAGCGGGTTCAAACCCGGTGATGGCAATCGGTTTTTGAAGTTCTTTCGCCAGCGGAATATAGGGGTCGGAACCCACCACGGCGCAGACATGACCAGCCGCCAGGAAGGCGTCGGGCGCGGTTTCAGCATCCCCGCAGATGGCTCGCAGAATGGGCGGCACCGTAAACTGCGAGACGAGCAGCGAAAAATTCTTGAGTCCGCGCTCTTTTGCGAGAAAGGCGGCCATCGCATTGGCCGGGACCGTGGTCTCGAATCCGATGGCCAGATGGACGACCTGCTTGTCCGGGTTGTCGCGGGCAAACTCCAGCGCCTGCAGCGGCGAACCGATCATCCGGATATCCGCCCCGCGCGCTTTCGCTGCATAAAGATCGCCCGACGCATTGGAGGGCACGCGCAGCAGATCGCCGAACGTGCATAAAATGGTGTCGGGTTGCGCGGCAATCGAAATCGCATGATCCAGATAGGCCGAAGGCGTCACGCAGACCGGGCAGCCGGGCCCGTGCAGCAGCCGGATATGATTCGGCAGCAGGGTGTCCAGCGCATGCCGCAGGATGGCGTGAGTCTGCCCACCGCAGACTTCCATGATGCGCGTGGGCTTCGTGGAGATTTTTTGTATTTCATCCACCAGCGCTCGAATGGAGGAGGGGTCGCTGTATTCGGTGAGATGTTTCATGAAGAAGAATTCAGGAGTCAGGATTCAGGAGTCAGAAGGGAGCGGATTGAATTGGAAGAACAGCCGGATAGCAGGACACGCTTGTTCCGGCCGGTGGCGCCCGAGAGAATCTGAATCCGGGAGCGGGGAATATCGGCGGCTTTCGAGAGAAACTTGATCAGCGCCGTGTTGGCTGCGCCTTCGATGGGCGGGGCACATAGACGGATTTTCAATGCATCGCCATGTTCGCCCTGTATGGCGTCCTTTGCCGCGCGCGGAATAATCCGTAGCGTCAGCACCGCTCCTTCGGGAGAGTCGGTCAGCCAGCTCACTGTCGGCTCCCGAAAAGTTTCCATGGTATGGAAACTATTTTCGCGATTTTTCCATGGTATGGAAAAAATGTTTCCACACTATGGAAAAACCGATTGGCCGCGTCAGAACGCATGGGGAACTCAGTCTCCGATTTTCAGCAGCGACGGGTCGTAGCCTTCCGGCGCCTGATAACCCAGCAGGTTGAGGCAGGTCGCGGCGAGCGATGAGATGCCGAGGCCGGTCGTGTCGGCCAGTGTGGCTTTCGCGGCGTTGGTTGGGTCGTAGATGATGGCTGGAACGGGGTTGAGGGAGTGCGAGGTTTTGGCCTTGGGCAGGCTGGTGGCCTTGTCAAAATTGACGGAACCGTCCTTGGCGTGCTCGTACATGTCGTCGGAGTTGCCGTGGTCGGCGCTGATGACGAGGATGCCGCCCGCCTGTTTAATGGCGGGAATCAGGCGGCCGAGGGCGAGGTCGACGGCTTCGACGGCGATTTTTACGGCGGGGAAGATGCCGGTGTGGCCGACCATGTCACCGTTGGGATAGTTGACGCGGATGAAGTTGTATTTGCCGGAGCTGATGGCCTCGAGGAGGGCATCCGTAATTTCAGCGGACTTCATCCAGGGGCGTTCCTCGAAGGGCACTCGGTCGGAAGGAATCTCAACGTAGTCCTCGAGAACCTCGCTGAACTTCTCGGCGCGGTTGCCGTTGAAGAAGTAGGTGACGTGACCGAACTTCTGGGTCTCGCTTATGGCCAGCTGATGCGCGCCGGAGTCGGCGAGGTATTCGCCGAGGGTGCGGGTGATGCGGGGGGGCGTGACGAGGTATTGTTTGGGGATGCATGCGTCGCCGTCATATTGCATCATGCCGGCGAATTCGACGTCGGGGCGCGAGCCGCGATCAAACGGGGTGAACTCGTCCTGTTCAAAGGCGTGGGTGAGCTCGATGGCGCGGTCACCGCGGAAGTTGAAGAGAATAACGCTGTCGTGGTCGACGATGGGGCCGATGGGCTTGCCGTCTCGTCCGATGACGAAGGACGGGAGGTCCTGGTCGAGGACGCCGGGTTTGGCGGCGCGAAGGGCTTCAATGGCGGTCTGCGCGGAAGGGTAGAGGGTGCCTTCGCCGAGGACGTGGGTCTTCCATCCGCGCTCGACGATGCGCCAGTCGGCCTGATAGCGGTCCATGGTAACCTGCATGCGGCCGCCGCCTGAGGCGATGGCATAATCCACGCTGCCATCGGCATTGAGTTCGGAAAGGAATTCCTCAAAGGGAAGGATATAGTCGAGGGCGGAGGTTGGTGGCACATCTCGGCCGTCCAGCAGAGGGTGGATCCGGGCTTTGGCCACGCCTTCCTTCTTGGCCTGCGACAGCATGGCTTTCAGGTGGTCGAGATGGGAGTGTACGTTGCCGTCAGAGAACAGGCCGATGAAATGGAGCGTCGATTTGTGATCGAGCACATTCTCAATCATCTTTTTCCAGGTGGCTCCCTGATAGAGCGCCCCGGAGTCAATCGCCTTGGCGACAAGGGAGGCTCCCTGATCGAACACGCGGCCGCACCCGATGGCATTGTGGCCAATCTCGGAGTTGCCCATGTCGGCATCCGACGGCATCCCCACGGCCGTGCCGTGCGCCTTGAGCGTCGTGTAGAGGGCGTTTTCCTTGAGCCAGTCCAGCGTTGGTTTGTTCGCGGATTTGACGAAATCGCCGTCGTCATATTTGCCAATGCCGACGCCATCCATGATGACGAGGAGGACGGGGCCTTTGGGGCCGGGGTAGGAGGCGATTTTTTCGAGGGTCAAACTCATAGGGATCTCCGGTTGGGGTCAAACGTTTTGATGAATATGCATCAGGTTAGGAGGAAGTGCAAGAAGAGGGTTGTGAGGAGAGAATTCAGAATAGCTGAGTGCCGAATTCAAATCCCGCAAAAGCGGGACGAAGAATGAACGCGAAGTCTATAGCGCCTCGCTTCTGCGGGGCGAACGAGGGAGCCGCGTGACCGGAGTGGCAACTCAGAATCCAAAATGAAGATGGGATTTGCCGTCCCGGACTTTCAGCTCTTTCGAAACAGCTGAATTTTGTGTGTTTTAGGAATTGTTGAGGAGATCGATGTCCGATAAACTGATGCCAGTTCATCATAAGTCATTCATCCTCAAATCTAAAGGATCAGAAGTATGAAAACATCGAAGTGGCTGGCTGGAAGTGCAATCTATTTGGCGTTGGGCTGTGTATTTCTGACGGGGTGTGAAGATCCTACAGATAAGCATGAGGAATATTACGGAAGTACTGGCGAGAACGTGGATGTTATCAATAATCCGGGGATTGCCAGTGCCTGGGCGGACATCCAAAGCGGATTTGTCACGACGCTGAATGGCAACGGCACTTACTCGGTCAGCACCGCCACCGGTACTCCTGTGCAGACAGGGACCTGGACCACCTCCGGCAATCAGATTACCTTTACTCCGAATGGGGATGTGCCGGCGACGATGACATACAGTGTTTCAGGCGACACGATGACGATAACCGATGGTGGGGAAACTACCGTGTTTACACGATAGCAACCGATTCTTAGGTCGGCAGGCTACAAGACCATCTTAACGCCCTGGATGTTCCGCAGTTCGGTATCGATTTGATTCATCTGCTCGCGGGAGTCCACGCGGACGCTGACGTTGAAGGTAAGATATTTGCCGCCCTTGGAGGTATTGCCGGCGGTCAGAGGGCTCTCGACGCCCAGCCCCATCAGGACGGTCTCAATCACAAAATGCATGTTCTCCAGATCTTCGGCGATCACTTTGAAGTGGCAGTCGACGGGGAATTCCAGTTCGGGTTCTTTTTTGTCACTCATGGGTCCGTATCCAATCGCGCCGCGGGATGGGAGGGGGCATCGGGAGGTGACGGCGGCTTTTTATTGAGGTCGAACACATCCTTCTTTGAGTTAAAAACGCCATCCTGCTGAAGGCTGAGCGGCCGCTCTTTGGCATTGTGGTACACGGCCTTTTCCGCACCGAAGCGGAGAATACCCAGTTTTCGAAGCCAATCCATCAGGTTCATGTCGCCCTCCTTTTAGAATGTCCGGGAAGCCTGGTGCAGAATTTTACGCTCGTGTTTGGTGAGCGCCCCGATTCCCTTATGGGTGATCTTGTCGAGAATGCGGTCCACCTCGGCGGGGTCGGGTGGTGGAGAAGCGGGGTGGGGGTTATAGGGGCGATTGAATACCTTGCTTTGAAGGAATTTCCATGCGCGGCGGAGCAGGGTGCTTTCGTAGAGCTGATCAATATAGAGGAATCCGGCAAAGCCGCCGGCCAGATGCGCTGTGTAGGCGATATTGGAGGAGCTGCCGCCTGTGACCAGGAGGTACTGGATGAGCCCCAGTCCGGCAACCATCTGCCAGGCTTTCATGGTGACGGGGAAGATGAAGAAAATGAGCAGGGTGAGCTGCCGCTTTGGAAAGAGCGTTGCAAAGGCCGCCAGCATGCCGAAGATGGCGCCGGACGCACCGACGCAGGCATCCATGGGGGCCGCCGACAGCCAGAGCCAACCCAGACCGCCGACGATTCCGCTCAGCATATACATGGCCAGAAAGTGGCGGGAACCCATCGCGCGCTCGGTTTCAGGCCCGAGGAAGAAGAGCGTGAACATGTTGAACAGGATGTGGGTGAACCCGGCATGCAGGAACATGTAGGTGAAGGGCTGCCAGATGAACCCGTGCCGGATGCCGTCGAGCGACAGGGAGAGCAGGCTGTAGAGCGGGCCTTTACCCAGCAGCCAAAAGAGTAAAAAGACACCGATATTGATTTTGAGAAGCCATGCGGTGACGGGTGGCAGATTGGCAAACAGTCCCTGCGGGCCCTGGGGCTGGGGGGGAGGATTGGTTGTGTTGTTGTAGTAATAGGGTCTCATGAGGGGTCCTTGGAGGAGGCCAGCAGTCTATGAACGGCAATGGAGGCCTCGAATTGATTGAGAGAGGTTCGGAAGAGGGCGATGCTCCGCTTGCGGGCGGCTTCCAGCATGTCATCGGGAATTGTTCGATCCGAGCAGGCCAGAATGGCACGAATTCCGACAAGGGTGGCAACCGCCACGGTGGTTTGATGGGCTTGAACTGTGATAAGCACGGAGCCTTCCTCGGCATGGGCCATCACATCGCTGAGCAGATCCGAGGTGAATGCAGCCGAAACCTCCGTCCCCTCAGGGGCCGGAAGAACGCATTCCATCTCGGAGAGCTGATTGAGCTGATTCACCTTCATGCGGGCATCCTACCGCGCCAAAACCCCCTGCGCCAATCCCAAAACGCTTGCCAGCCGGCGGGGGGCACGGGATAGTGGGCGGCATGAGCGAAGAGGCAATCTTGAAGGTGAAGGATCTGCGCGTGGGTTTTGAAACCGCCGCGGGATTTTTGCGCGCGGTGGACGGAGTCTCCTTTGAAATCCGCCGGGGCGAGGTCCTAGGGTTGGTCGGGGAATCGGGCTGCGGCAAGACGGTGACGGCGTTGAGCCTGCTGCGTCTGCTCTCCTCTCCGCCGGCCGTGATTGAAGGCGGACAGGTGTGGTTTCATGGGCAGGATCTGCTCACCCTCCCGATTGAAGATCTCCGGGAAATCCGCGGCGGGAAGATCGGCATGATCTTCCAGGAGCCGATGACCGCGCTGTCGCCACTGCACCGGATTGGGGATCAGCTGGCGGAAGCGGCGCTGCTGCATCGGGAGATGCCAGTGAAAGAGGCCCGGGCACTGGGAATGGACTGGCTGCAGCGGGTGGGCCTGCCGGATGCGGAGCAGCGGATAAAGGATTATCCGCACCAGCTCTCCGGCGGGATGCGCCAGCGCGTGATGCTGGCGATGACCCTGCTGCCGGAGCCGGAGCTGGTGATTGCGGATGAGCCGACGACCGCTCTGGATGTGACGATTCAGGCGCAAATTTTCGAGCTGCTGCTGGAGGTGCGCGGCGGCGACACCGCCATTCTGCTGATTACCCATGATATGGGCGTGGTCTGGGATGTGTGTGACCGCGTGCATGTGATGTATGCCGCGCGTCTGGCCGAGATGGGCACCAAACAGACGCTGTTTGACCATCCGGCCCATCCCTATACCCAAGGCTTGTTGGCGGCGATGCCGCGGCTGCACGGCCGGACCCAACGCCTCCCGGATATCCCGGGACAGCTGCCGTCCCTGACAAATCCGCCACCGGGTTGCCGGTTTGCCCCGCGCTGTCCGCTGGCGGAAGACCGATGCCGGGAACAGATGCCGCAGATGCGCCGGATTGGCGAAAATCAGTCTGCCGCGTGCTGGCTGGCGGAAGCACACCCCGCAGCACCGGCCGCCCAAATTTCAAACTGAATCATTAATGGGTTGAATCGGACCCCTGTTTTATCCGATTCTAAAGCCCGGTATAAACGACTTGAACCTGTGAAGAAAGTGATTTGAATGAAGGCATTAGCCATAAATGGAAGTCCGCGAAAAGGCGGCAATACTGAAATTCTGTTACGGAAGGTCCTGCAAACGATTGAATCCGCAGGCCATGAAACCGACTATATCCAGGTCGGCGGGACACGGATCCGCGGGTGCACGGCCTGCGGGGCGTGCGGGCGCATCCAGAACCGGCGCTGCGTCATGGAGGAGGACATCTTCAACATAGTCTTCGAAAAAATCGTGTCGGCCGACGCCATTCTGATCGGATCCCCGAGCTATTTCGGCAATCTGACGGCCGAAACCAAGGCAGTGATCGATCGTGCCGGCTATGTGGGGCTGGCCAACGGGGGGCTGCTGCGCCGGAAGATTGGCGCCGCAGTGGCCGCGGAGCGTCGCGGTGGGGCGATCCATGTCATGGATTCTATCAACCACCTGTTCCTGATGACCGAAATGATTGTGCCGGGATCGACCTATTGGAATTTTGGGATGGGCAAAGCCCCCGGCGATGTGCTGGAGGACGAAGAGGGCCTGAACAACATGCAGAACCTGGGCGAGCAGATTGCCTGGCTGTTCAAGCTGATGCAACTGCAGAAGGTGATGGGCTAGCATGCCTGAGCGGCCGGCACTGTTCAGCTTGGTGAATCTGGGCTGTCCCAAGAACACGGTGGACTCCGAGGGAATTCTGGGCAGTCTGGCCCTGGCCGGGTTCGGGTTTGCAGAAGACCCTGCCGAAGCGGATTTCTGCATTGTGAATACCTGCGGGTTTCTGGATGCCTCGCGGCGTGAGGCAGCCGAGGTGCTGGCCGAACTGGCCGTGCTGCGGAAAGAACGGGGCGTTCCACTGCTGGTGGCAACAGGCTGTCTGGTGGAGCGCGTGGGAGGGGCGAAAGAACTCACTGGTTTTTTGGCCGATGCGGATGCCCGGGTCGGATTCGCCGATTATCCGCGGCTGCCGGAAATCTGTGCGGAACTGCTGGCCGGGCATGCCGTCGCCAAACGAACCCGCGGTTATGCCGGACGGGATCTGCCCCGGTCTTATATCAACTGGCTCGACCGTCCCCGGATGCGGATCGGGGGCGTGGAGTCGGCCTATCTCAAAATCGGTGAGGGCTGTTCGAACAATTGCGCCTACTGCTCCATTCCGCTGATCCGCGGGCAGCGGGCCAGCCGGTCCATGGACTCTATTCTGAGGGAGGCTCGACAGTTGGTTGATTCCGGAGCAAAAGAATTGAATCTGATTGCCCAGGACACGACAGCCTATGGCGTGGACCGGACCGGGAAGGCGCAACTGGCCCCTTTACTACAGAAACTGCTGCAGATGCCGGATGACCTGTGGTTCCGTATCCTCTATGCGCATCCGCGCCATCTGAGGAGTGACATCCTGCGAATCATGGCTTCGGATCCGCGTGTCTGCCCCTATCTGGACCTGCCCCTGCAGCATGTGAATGACAAGATGCTGAAGGCCATGCGGCGCGGCTATGGGGCTGGTCGGGTGGAGCAGTCGCTCGAGCTGCTGGCGCGGTTTCTTCCGGGAGCCGCCTTGCGAACCACGTTTATTGTGGGACATCCCGGGGAAGGGGATAAAGAGTTTGAAGAGCTGCTGGCTTTTGTGGAGGCCGGCCATTTTGATCATATGGGGGTATTTGTCTGGTCGCCGGAACCGGGGACGACGTCGGTGAAGCTGAAGGGATGGGTGGAGCCGGCGGTGGCACAGGAACGCTGCGACCGCCTGATGCAGGCGCAGGCGGCCGTATCGGCCGCACGTCTGCGGGAGCGGAAGGGGGCTGAGACTACGATGTTGCTGGAGGTCTGGACAGAAAAGGGGTGGCATGGCCGCACCGTCTGGCAGGCGCCCGAAGTGGATGGCGAGACGGTGCTGGAGGGGGCCGGTACCGGTCTGAATCCCGGGGATTGGGTGCCGGTGAAGATTACGCGGACCACGCGCTATGACTGTCGGGCACGAGAGGTGAGTGTGTGAGGCGGCTCCGGTCATCCTGGTTGAGATGGGGCGGGATTATCCTGCTTACGGGAGTCTGGTTGATCGCCGGATCCGGTTGCAGGGAACACAGCACGGGCAGCACCATCGACCCGATGCTGCTGGAGGTATGGGACGGAGATTCCGAGACGTTGAAAACTGCCCGGGATGCGGCTGCGGCCCAGGCCAGGAAAGAGGCGGTTGCCGCGAAGAAAAAAGCGGATGCAGAGAAGGAACTGGCCCGCCTGAAGAAAAAGCAGCTCGAGGACGAAAAGAGAAAGAACGAGCCTCCTCCTTTGCAGGTTGATTCGAATAAAGTCCATCAGATGCAGATGGCGGCTCTTCAGGACCAGCAGGAATATGATCAGGCCGTGATTCAGAAAGATAACTCCTTCACTCACTGGCTGGATGGATTTCATCAGATGTGGTATTGCCGATTGGATAATGCCGTTCGGCTCGTGGATACGAAGTGGCTGAGAGAAGATGGGGAGCCCTACAACTATGAGCTTTCCACCTTCTATATCCGGGCCTTGGCCCGGGTGGGGGGGCGCAGCAATGATAACGAATATGACTTCAAGCTGAGAGTGAGCGGGGATATCGCCTTACCCGGGCTGGAGGATAAACTGCATCTGGTTCTGAACAATGTGGCCCGGGATGCCCTGCCGGGTGAGGATCCGCTGGAACAGAAGTCCCAGGCGAGCATTGGGGTCAAGACCGCATGGCGCTCGGTCCGGAACAGTGAGTTAAGCCTGGGGAGCGGGCTCCGCTGGCGCAGTTCGGCACCGGTGCTCTATCTGGAACTGGACTGGCGATGGCAAAAAGATTTCCTGGGGGGGCGTTTCAGCCTTGATCCACGCGGATTCTGGTTCAGCGACGATGGATTGGGCCAGACCATCAGCATGACCTGGACGCGACAGACCTATGAAAAGCAATATTTTCAGATCCGGACGGCCGAACGGTCGACGGAACAAACCGATGGTCTGGAGTGTGAACAGACGTTTCGCTATGTGTGGCTTCGCTCTGGCACAGGGCGGGGCTGGCTGGCTCAGGCCAGCTTTTTCCCGCAGTTCAAGTCTTCCACCTGGATCTGGGACGATACCATGGTGAATTTGAGCTGGCGGGACGCTTTATACCGGAAATGGATCTATTACAGCATCACGCCCCAGATTGATTTTCCAAAAGAAGACGGCTATGAACCGCGCCCGTCCCTCCGAATCGGGATTGAAGTTCTCTTCGGCGGCAAAATCGACAACTTAATTTAGGGTTGCTTCGGATTTGACAGGAGGGGAGGGAATCCATACCCTCCCAAAGTCGATTTAAAAACAAACAGGAGAACCGTTTCGATATGAACACGACCAACCTATTATATGCCGCGCTTGGAACCGGGGTGATTGCCCTGATCTTTGCCTGGTGGAAGACACAGTGGATTAACCGGCAGGATCCCGGTACAGAAAAAATGCAGGAAATCGGTGCGGCTGTCCGCGACGGCGCGATGGCGTTCCTTCGTCGTGAATACCGGGTTCTGAGCATCGTGGTGGTCCTCGTGGCCATTATTCTGGCCGCCATGAACAAGGGCCCGGTCCGCCTGGTGGCGGCCGCCTTTGTATTCGGCGCGTTCTGCTCCGCCTTGTCCGGGTTCTTCGGCATGCGCGTGGCTACGGCGGCGAACATGCGCACGACCCATGCGGCGCGCAAGAGCCTCCCGGCCGCCCTGCAGGTCGCCTTCTCCGGCGGCGCGGTCATGGGGATGAGCGTGGTCGGCCTGGCGATTATGGGTCTGACGATTACCCTGTTGGTGCTGATCAAGAGGTATGGTGTTGAGGTGGATGGTGTGCTGCAGCTGGAGTCCATTCAGCATACGGTTCTTCCAATCATGGCCGGTTTCTCCATGGGCGCAAGCTCCATTGCGCTGTTTGCCCGCGTGGGCGGCGGCATCTACACCAAGGCCGCCGATGTCGGTGCGGACCTGGTGGGGAAGGTCGAAGCCGGAATTCCGGAAGATGATCCCCGCAACCCCGCTGTGATTGCGGACAATGTCGGTGACAATGTCGGCGATGTGGCCGGAATGGGTGCAGATCTCTTTGAATCTTATGTGGGTGCCATTGTGGCGGCCATGGTGCTCGGTGCCACCATTAAGGTGGCGGGTGTCTGGGACATTCGCTTCGTGCTGCTGCCTCTGGCCATTGCTGGAACCGGCATCCTCCTGTCCATCGTGGGTACGTTCTTCGTTCGCACGAAGGAAGGCGGCAACCCGCAAAAGGCCCTGAATCAGGGGACCTTTGGTGCTTGTTTCATCATGGCGATAGCGACCTATTTCATCTGCAAGCATATGCTGCCCGCCGATTACATGATCGGCGGCGAGGCGATGACCAACACAGGCGTGTTTATTGCCACGGTTGTGGGGTTGGCGGCCGGCGCCATCATCGGCCTGCTGGCCGAGTATTACACGGCGGAGAACAAAGGCCCCTCCAACAGCGTGGCCGATGCTTCTGAAACCGGTGCGGCGACGAACATCATCGCCGGTCTGGGTGTAGGCATGGTCTCCACAGCGGCTCCAGTCCTGGTGCTGGCTGTGGCCGTGGTTGCCTGTTACTACTTCGCGGGCCTGTACGGCATTGCACTCGGTGGTCTCGGCATGCTCGCCACCACCGGTATCCAGCTGGCCGTCGATGCGTATGGTCCGATTGCGGACAACGCCGGCGGTTTGGCGGAAATGGCCGGCCTGGAGAAGGAAGTGCGCCAGCGCACCGACAAGCTTGACGCCGTGGGCAACACCACCGCCGCCATCGGCAAAGGTTTTGCCATCGGTTCTGCCGCTCTAACCGCCCTGGCCCTGTTCGCGGCTTTCCGCGAGACCGTGCAACTGGACACCCTCGATATCACGGTGCCGAAGGTCATGGCTGGCCTGCTCGTCGGTTCCATGATGCCCTTCCTCTTCTCGGCTTTCGCGATGAAGGCTGTTGGCGAAGCCGCCTTTGCGATGGTCGAAGAAGTCCGCCGTCAGTTCCGGGACATTCCCGGTCTCTTAGAAGGCAAGCCGGAAGCCAAGGCGGATTATGCGCGCTGCGTGGACATCTCCACCGCCGCGGCCATCAAGAAAATGACCGTGCCCGCGCTGCTGGGTATTCTGACCCCGGTCGTGACCGGCTTTGTCTTCGGCATCGAAATGCTCGGCGGCCTGCTCGCCGGTGTGACCGCATCCGGCGTGCTGATGGCGCTCTTCATGAGCAATGCCGGCGGCTGCTGGGACAATGCCAAGAAGCACATCGAAGGGGGCTCGCATGGTGGCAAAGGCTCGAATGCCCACAAGGCGGCCGTGGTCGGTGATACCGTTGGTGATCCCTTCAAGGACACCGCGGGACCTTCCCTGAACATTCTCATGAAGCTGATGAGCGTGGTTTCCCTGGTCATCGCTCCGGTTCTTGTGAACTGGACTCCATTGATGCAGAAGCTTCTCCCCAACTGGTAAACGCCGGTTGACAAACGCCTCCGCGTGATTTCACGCGGGGGCTTTTTTATTGGGGAAGAATTCAGAATTCAGGATTCAGAAGGGGATTCGGAGAAAGCGAACCTTTTAACTGGGGGTATTGCGATAGGAATACACGATATTCTGAATCCTTGCTTTTTGCTCCCAAATCGGCAGGATAGGACTTTTCAACAACCCAAAGGAGATTCAAATGGCCCAGGCAGCAGCACGACACATCCTCGTCAGCACCGAAGAACAGTGCAAGGACCTCAAACAGCAGATTATCGACGGTGCGGATTTTGCCGAATTGGCAAAAGCACATTCCTCCTGTCCCTCCAGCCGCGAAGGCGGCGCTCTGGGTGTCTTCGGCCCCGGTCAGATGGTCAAAGAATTTGATGAAGTGGTTTTCAGTGCGCCCGTCGGCGAAGTGCAGGGCCCCGTCAAGACGCAGTTCGGTTTCCATCTTGTGGAAGTGACCCAGCGGACGGACTAGAGAAGAGAGAAGTCAGAATCCAGAATAGCTGAGTGCCGAGTTCAAGCCGAAGGTGCAGAACGAACGCGAAGTCTATAGCGCCCCGCATCGCGGGGCGAACGCGTGAGCGAAACGAACAAAGTGGCAACTCAGGATTCAGTAGCCGGAGCCCCTATGGGTTCCGGTTTTTTTATAGCAAACGAGTCCTGCGTCTAGTCAATCGGAACGAGCGTTTGCTTGCGCTTCCGGAAAGAGGCGCGGTGCGTGTGGCCCGCGGATTTGGCCAGGGCGACCGCCTCTTCAAAAAATTGGCCGACCTGATCGGGGGAGTGGGCATCCGAGCCAAAGGTGACCGGAATGCCGCGTTCCTTCATCCCTTCCAGAATGTAGAGCGCCGGATAGCATTCCTGCGCGCCATGCGTCTTCCCGCTGGTGTTGATCTCGATGGCCATACCAGCTTCCGCGACGGCATCCAGAGCCGGTCCAGCCACCTCCCGCATCAGGGCTTCCGTGGAGCGAACTCCCGTGCGCTTCACGATATCGAAATGGGAGCACACATCATAGAGCCCGGTCCGGGCCAGTTCGGCCATGCGCAGAAAGTAGGTCCGCCACATCTGCTCGACAAATTCTGGCGTTGCGGCGGGGTCGTCCGGCGTCAGGTCCCAGAAGGGGCCGGTGTGCAGAGAACCCAGCACGATGTCAAAATCGGCCCGGTCCAGCACCGACTGGATATGGCCAGGAACCAGATCTCGCTGATAGTCGGCTTCGACGCCGAGCAGCACGGTGCATAGACCGGCATTCTGGGCTTCCTTCACCTGATGCAGATAGAGTTCAAAATCATCGTGAGTCATCCGGATGGCGGGGCAGGTGTCATTCGGGAAGGGGATATGGTCCGTGCAGGCCATTTCGGTGATGCCGCGTTCGGCGGCCGCACGGGCGTATTCGATGGGAATGCCGCCGGCATGGCGGCAGAGGGCCGTGTGGGTGTGATAATCGGGTGGAAAAATGGTTTTCATGAAGGGAAAACCGTACCCTCGCTGGATGCGCCTGTCAACGAACCGACTGAAAATGGGGGATGGAAACTTCCTCTTACAGCTTGCGGGCGTTACTGGATATGATAATGTTGGAGTCATCAAACATTTGGAGAGACCACAAAGAATCGTATGAAAATAGAACGACTCAGCGCTAAGGCCGAAGATTATCTGGAGACCATTCTGCGGTTGTCGGAAACGCCCCGCGGAGCCCGGACCGGCGATATTGCCGATGCTCTGGAAGTACAACCCTCCACGGTTTCGTCCGCTTTGAAATCTCTGAAAGAGCAGGGGCTGGCGGACTATGCGCCGTATGGAGTGGTTGGATTGACGCCCAAGGGCCGGACCGTGGCCGAAGATGTATCCGGCCGTCATGTTTCACTGCGCCGTTTTTTTACCGATACGCTGGGACTGCCCCAGCAGGAAGCCGAGCACGCTGCCTGCGGGATGGAACACGATGCAACGCCGCTGGTGCTCGACCGCATGGCGCTGCTGGGCCAATTTCTACGAGACCATCCCGATTTGAAAGAAGAGTGGGAAGCCATTCGCAAGACCGCCAAAGGGGAGGGCCCGCCGGGTGTGGAATCCGGCCTGGATGAACTGCCCAAAGGCGTGCAGGGCGTCGTGATGTCGGTCGATGTGGACGGAGCTCTTCGAAAACGATTTGTGGAAATGGGAATCACGCCCGGTGTGCTGATCGCGGTGGAGCGCGTGGCCCCGCTGGGCGATCCGATTGCCGTGCAGGTGCGGGGCTACCGGTTGTCGATGCGCAAGAAGGAAGCCTGCAACATTCGTGTGAAGTGGCGCCCGGGTCTGGTCTAGGATGCAGCTGCGATGAGCCCCCCGCCAAAAGCCAACGGATGCGAGACGGTCGTTTTGCTGGCCGGGAACCCGAACAGCGGAAAAACCAGTCTGTTCAACTGGCTGGCGGGTGCTCATCAGCATGTGGGAAATTATGCCGGGGTCACCGTCGAAAAGAAATCGGCTTCCTTCATCCACAAGGGATGCGCCATCGAAATGGTGGACCTCCCCGGCGTCTACAGCCTGTTGGCGACATCTCCCGAAGAGGCCATTGCCCGCGATGAAATCCTTGAAGACCGGGCCGGGGTCGTTATCCAGGTGATCGATGCGACAAATCTGGAACGGAATCTGCATCTGACCGCGCAACTGACGGAAATGGGCGTCCCGCTGGTCTTCGCGCTGAACATGAGCGACGAGGCAGAGGCCAACGGCCTGTCCTTTGATCTGGACCTGATGTCCGGCCTGCTGGGCGGTCCCGTCATTCCCACCAACGGTAGTAATGGAGAGGGCGTGTCGACGCTCTTGTCCACAGCGCTGGAGATTGCGGCCGCCGGTCGGCCCTGCACAAGCCGCGTGTCCTATGGTGTCGACCTGGAATGCGCGATTTCCAATCTGGCTCAACAGTTTGAAGGTGAAGACGCCGCCACCGCCCGCCGTCAGGCCATTTCGTTGCTGGATGGTGTTCCCAACCCCCATGCGCCAGTCGATGCCATCCAGGTCGCCCAGGCGGAAGCCGAATGCCTGGAGCGACGGGGAGGACGACCCCTGGATATCCAGATGGCAGAATCCCGCTATGGATTTGCTCTGGGCGTGGCCACCGAAGTCATCCGGGCGGAATCGCACCATGTGCACCGCCACCGCACGCTCCACCTCGACAGCATTCTGCTGCACCGCGTCTGGGGCTTGCCGATCTTTGTTTTTATGATGTGGTGCGTGTTCAATTTGGTGTTCACACTGGGCGAGCCGGCGATGCAGGGAATTGAACTCCTGCTTGGAGGATTATCGGACTGGATCCTGAGCATCTGGCCGGCCGGAGGAGCCCCCTTGCTGCAGTCGTTGCTGGTGGACGGCATCATTGGTGGAGTCGGCGGCGTGATCTCTTTCCTGCCGAATATTCTGCTCCTGTTCCTGGCCATCGCATTTTTGGAAGACACCGGTTATATGGCGCGGGTGGCTTTCCTGATGGACCGCCTCATGCACAAGATGGGCCTGCACGGGAAAAGTTTTATCCCTATGCTCATTGGCCTCGGCTGCACCGTGCCGGCTATTCTCGCGACCCGGACCCTTGAAAGCCGCCGCGACCGTTTCACCACGATTCTGGTGACCCCGTTTGTCAGTTGCGGCGCCCGCATGACCATCTATGCCCTGCTGATTCCGGCCTTCTTTGCGCCCCGATGGCGCGGCTGGGTTTTGTGGGGCATCTATATGGCCGGGATCCTGGCGGCCGTCGGCGTGGCCCGCCTGCTGCGCGGCACACTCTTCCGCGGCGAATCCGCTCCGTTCGTGATGGAACTTCCGCCGTATCGTATGCCCACCCTGCGCTCAGTCGGGATCCATATGTGGGACCGCGCCTGGATGTATCTGCAGAAGGCCGGCACCGTCATTCTCGCGATTTCGATTATCCTGTGGGCGCTGGGCACCTTCCCGCGCCGCACGGAATTCAGTCGAGACTACACGGTCGCCATCGAGCAGGCCACTACACATGAACAGGCCGCGATGTACGAGAGTGCCCGCCAGGGCGAGGCCCTGGAATACTCCTCTATCGGTCGCATCGGCAAATGGATGGAGCCGGCAATTCAGCCCCTTGGCTTTGATTGGCGCGTGGGAACGGCGCTCGTCGGTGCCTTTGCCGCCAAGGAAGTGTTTGTCGCCCAGATGGGCATCGTGTTCTCGCTCGGGAGTGCCGAAGCGGAACCGGACACCCTGCGCCAGACCCTGCGGAAGAACTACACGCCGCTTCAGGGCCTTGCCATGATGCTCTTTTGCCTGCTGAGTGCACCCTGTATGGCCACCATTGCCGTCACCAAGCGCGAAACCAACTCCTGGGGCTGGGCCATGGGCATGCTCTTCGGGATGACCGCCATCGCCTGGGTGGTGACCTTTTTAATCTATCAGATCGGCCTCTGGATGGGTTGGGGGGTGCTGTGATGCAGACCCAATGGCTCGACTGGCTGACGGTGGGGATTGTCGTGGTGGGGGCTGTGATCTGGCTCACGGTGTACTATCGCCGCAAATGGGTCCGCAAACGCGACCGAAGTGCCGCTTCCGACGCTTGTGGGGGTGGCTGCGACGGCTGCCGCTACTCCAAAGACTGCAGCACCAACCCCGACTGAAACCCGCTTACAGGCCCGTTTTCTCGCGCCATGACGCCCTTTTGGTCCTCAAAACGCTCTCAAAATGCCTAAAATGGGCTTTTGAGACTCAAAAATAAAGAAATTTAACGCAAAAGAATAAGAATTCTCACACGGAGGCACGAAGACACAAAGGTAAGCAAGAAATGGGAAAGGGCTGCGCCGCGAGACAAATAAGAACAGCCATTTCACGCACAGCACGCAGAGTGCGCAAAGAAGCTTGTGAAGTGTCTTGAGGCGCTTAGCGGTCTTTGCGAGAGAAAATCCAGGTTTTGAGGCCAAAAATCGGCTGAAAATCATTAAAATTGTCTGGTTTTTATCATTTTTGACTGTGGAGGGGATTTTGGAGCCCCGACAGCCTGCCCGCCGAAGTCTTGGCGAAGGAGGGACCCCGTCGGGCCGTTTTTTACTTTCATCCCGTTCATCCTGTTAATCCTGTCAGAATTCCATTCTGCCGGCGCGGCCCCGCTCCCAATATTCAACATCCAACAAAACAACACTCAATTTCCAAGTGAAGAAACCATCCTCTCCGTGTCTTCGTGTCTCCGTGTGAGAATTTCCTCTTCCGGCTCATGCGGCAGCAAAACGTCCCGACCTCTGGGAGAGTTGGGAGGGCATAAAAAAAGACCGGCCGTTTGGCCGGTCTTTTGTGTGGCGTGGGGTCGACTTACAGTTTGAAGTCTTCGCCGAAGCCGTAGTGCTCGATGACGTAATCCATGTCCTTGTCGCCGCGGCCGGAGAGGTTGACGAGGATGCTGCGCGAGTGGGTGGGGTCTTCGCGGCACAGTCGGATGGCGTGGGCGACGGCATGTGCGCTTTCGAGGGCCGGGATGAGACCTTCCACGCGGGAGAGCATGAAGAAGGCTTCGACGGTCTCGCGGTCGGTGGCGGTGAAGTATTTCACGCGGCCGCTGTCCTTGAGGAAGGCGTGCTCGGGGCCGACGGACGGATAGTCGAGGCCGGAGGCGATGGAGTAGACCGGGGAGGGCTCGCCCTTCTCGTCCTGCAGCATGTAGGAATTGAAGCCGTGCATGACGCCTTCGGTGCCGTAGGTCATCGTGGCGGCGTGTTCGCCGACTTTGGTGCCCTTGCCGAGAGGTTCCACTCCGTGGATTTCGCAGGGATCGGCCAGGAAGGCACTGAAGATGCCCAGCGCATTGGAGCCGCCGCCGACGCAGGCGGTGACGATATCCGGGATGTCGCCGGTCATGTCAAAGAACTGTTCGCGGGCTTCGATGCCGACGACACGCTGGAAGTCGCGAACCATCATCGGGAAGGGATGGGGACCGACGACCGAGCCGATGCAGTAGAGCTGGGTGACCGGATCCGCCATATAGGCGCCGAAGCAGGAGTCGACGGCTTCCTTGAGGGTCTTGAGACCGAAGGTGACCGGGATGACCTTGGCGCCGAGGAGTTTCATGCGGGCGACATTGGGCGCCTGCTTGGCGATATCGACTTCGCCCATGTGGATGTCGCATTCGAGACCGAAGTAGGCGGCGGCGGTGGCGAGGGCCACGCCGTGCTGGCCGGCGCCGGTTTCGGCAATAATTTTCTTTTTGCCGAGATAGGTGGCCAGGAGGCCTTCGCCCATACAGTGGTTCAGCTTGTGCGCGCCGGTGTGGTTGAGGTCTTCACGCTTCATATAGATCTGCGCGGCACCGAGCTTCTTGGAGAGGCGTTCGCAGTGATAGACCGGTGTGGGGCGGCCCTGATAGTGCTTGCGGATGGAACGGAGTTCGGCCACGAATTTCGAGGAGCGCGAGATGGTATTATAGGCGTCGCGGATCTCGTTCATGATGGCTTCGAGCGGGGGCGGGATGTACGCGCCGCCGTATTTGCCATACCGGCCGTCCGCATCGGGGTGGAGATTAAAGTAGTTTGAATAGTCGGGTGAGTTCATTGGTGTCTCCTGGTTGGTCTTACTGTTTCTGTAGGTAGATACAGCAAGGAGGTCGGGGTGTCAAGCCGAGGGAAGAGGTTCAGCGGTTCAAGGGTTCACCGTTCAGTCGTGTGAATCCCCGGTCCGGGGCTGTTCAACCGCTGAACCCTACGGCTGGATCACAAACAGTGGGACATCCAGTTCATCGCTGGAGAGGCCGCCGTGGTTGCCGAGCATGGCCTTCTTATAGATGGACAGGGCCGGGGGATAGAGGAAGGCGGTTCCGGGCGCGGCAAAAAGGACATAGTCGCCCAGGCGGTTTTTGAGGGCTGGATGGGGGGTTCCGGGGCCCAGAATGCCGGATCGGAGGACTTCGGAGTGGGTGACACAGGCGCAGTTTCCGAGAAACGGTGCGGTGCGGGTGATTTGTAAAAAGTCCCGCACTCGTGCGGGGCGAACGAAGCACTGGGCCATGCGGGAATCGCCGGAGGGCAGGGAGGTCAGCGTGTCATAGAAGCCGGGAATCTCGGCGAGGTTGATGGCGGTGTCGGTTTGCATATGACCGTGGTCGGCGGTGACCAGCAGAAGGGTGTCGGTGCCGGCCAGCGCGCGCTGTACCTTGGCCAGGAAGGTATCGATGTCGGAGAGATGCTGCGCCGGGATGCGTCCCTGGGGGCCGTATTGATGGCAGAGGGAGTCGTAGGTGGGCCAGTAGGCGTAGGCATAGCCTCGTTTTGGAGAGCGGGCGAAGGTGCGCAGTTGCCGGACCATGCCGTCCAGCTCCTCAAAGGAATGTCGTTCGGTCCACCAGGGTTGGGCCATGGACGTGCGGCTGGTGGGAATGTGCCCCTGCGAAATCAGGACGCGTCGGCCGTGCATACTGGCGATGGGAGCCGGGAGGGCGAGATACCGGTTCAGGTCGAAGTCGGGATGCGCAATGGGCGTTCCCATTCGCGTGACGAACGGCAGGATGGTTCCATCCATGCCGAGGTCGTTCAGGTGCAGATGCCACCCGAGGATGCCGTGCTCGGTCGGGGAGGCGCCGGTGGCCAGCGTGGTGATGACCGCCGCCGTGGTGGCGGGGCAGGCGGTGGTGATCTTCTGGAAGGGATGAAGGGCCAGAAACTTCTTTCCCTTCCCGGCCAGAACATAATCATGCAGTTGGTTGCTTCCGAGTCCATCCAGCAGTAGCAGGACGATTTTTTTATACGGCTTAATTTGGGCGGCGGACAGGCCGCGCAGCATGCGGTGGGGGGATCGTCCGCCACGGGACTGAATGAGAGACGACATGAGGTTGACGATGCTGCCGCCGTTGTAGTCGGGACGGGGCAATTCAGAGAAACGAAGGGGTTTGGTCATGCGGGGAAGTGTAGCGGGGGAGGCAGAGAGAGGAAAGGGAAGAAATCATGTCGCGACGGGGCCAAACCGGTTCCGATTCCGGCCCGGCGGTTTTGTTGTGCAAGCTTCGTCAGAAAGTTGGAAGAAAGAAAAAAAAGATTTCGCTCACCCGGAAATCGGGGTGACAAAAATGGGGGTGGCGGCGGACAAAAACGTCTGTTCTAACTCCATGAGATTCCTAATATTTACAGTCATAATGGGTTCCTAACAATCGAAAGAGGTAAAACGTTTCGATTTCGACGCCTTTGACCGGTCAAAAACCCCACATAAAACGCTTGACCTTTAGGTTAAAACGGTTTAACGTTTTAATAGATTTTGGAACTGCTGTCCCCATCATAACACCCTCTCAGGAGCTTGAAAATGAAGTCGATGAAGCTGAACTTGTGGATCCTCTGTGCGGCCATGGTCGCGTCAACAGTATTTGGTCAATGGCCCTATGGCGCCAGCGATGCGACCTACGGACTGCGGTCCCGGGTCGACAGCGACCCCGGATTCACCTACACGCCCAGTCCGGAGGATTGGCGGGATATCAACATGTATCAGCTGTTCACCGATCGCTTCGCCGACGGCGACACCGCCAACAACAACATCGAGCCTTCCTGGTATGTCGGCACGCGCAGTTTTCCGGACAACCGCAATTTCCATCACGGCGGGGACTGGAAAGGGTTAAAGGATAATCTCGATTACCTCAGCGGCATGGGCGTCAAGGCGATCTGGATGTCCGGCGTCCAGATGAACGACCAGGGCAAGGACCCGAACTACACGCCGTATCACATGTATCACCCGACCGACTTCTTCAAGTGCGATCCGACGATGGGCACGTTCCAGGAGCTGACCGACCTGATCGACGCCTGCCACGCCCGCGGCATCTATGTGGTGTTGGATGTGGTCATCAACCACATGGCCGACAAGAACGGGTTGCCCGACGGCACGGACGACAAGTACTATCATCCCAGCGGTGGAAACAATTTCAGCTGGTGGGACTCCGGCAATCAGCATGCCGCGCCTTTCAACGACCTGCAGTGGTTCCACAACAACGGCACGATCAACAACTGGGACAGCTATCCGGAATATATCTATGGCCAGTTCAAGGGCACGGACGATCTAAAGACCGAGGACTCGAACGTGCAGGGCTGGCTGGATCAGGCCTTCAAGAATCTGATCGACGCGACCGACTGCGACGGCTTCCGCGTGGATGCCATCAAGCATGTGGAATATGACTGGATCAAGGCCTGGGCCGACGGCATCCGTCAGCATGCGGCGTTCCGTGGCAAGAATGACTTTATCCTGTTCGGCGAATATTTCTCGTACGACAACAACACGCTGGCGAGCTACTGCAAAGACTCCGACTACTCGTTCAACGCGGCGCTCTTCTTCCCGATGAGCCAGACGATCAAGAGCGTGTTTGTGGATGACGGCTGGACGGGCCAGTTGACGCAGAGTCTGGACGCCAAGAGTGGATATGGCGAAGGCGCGAACCGTCTGGTGACGTTTATTGACAATCATGATGTGAACCGCATCGGCCTGCAGGATGGTGGCGATGTCGGCAACATCGTCTGGGACATGCGTCCGGCGCTGAGCTTCCTGTATCTGGCGACTCCAGTCCCCTGTCTGTTCTACGGCACCGAGCACGCCTTCCAGCAAGGCGGCCACTGGAACGGCAGCAATGCCGGCACCGACTATGACGATGCGGACTGGCAGCGCGAATGCATGTTTGATCGCGGCTTCCAGCCCGGTCCGGCGCAGGGCAACAAGCTGGCCGCGACCGATGCCCCCCTGTATCAGCACATCGCTGCGCTCAACAACGCCCGCGCCAATCACAAGAGTCTGACCCGCGGGTCCTTCAGTGAGCGCTATCAGACCGGCAGTGCCGGCGCCTATGCTTTCAGCCGTGTCTATGATGATGAAGAGTCGCTGGTGGCTCTGAATACCTCCGACGGCAGCGTCTCGATCAGTCCGGCGGTGGATAAGCCGGACGGAACCGTGTTTGTCAATGCGCTGAATGAAAGCGAAAGCGTCACCTCCAGCGGCGGCACGATTGCCGTCACCTTGAGCGGCAAGGAAACCAAGATTTTTGTAGCCGGTGTGTCGGAGCCCGAGATGTGGGTCCGCAGCACCCAGAGCGAACCCGTCAATGGTGATATCACGGCCGTGACGCCGATTTTCATCAATACCGAAGCCGGCCCAACCGGTGTGGTGGCCAGCGCCACGCTGGGCTTTAGCGCCGATGGCGGCAGCACATGGAATGTGCTGCCCATGGTCGAAACCAACGGTGTGAGTCAGGACGGCACTTGGTATGGTGTGCGTCTCGGGACCTATCCAGCCGACACTGTCATTGAATATTATGTCGAAATCGCCGATGCCTCGGACAATAAAATTTGGGACAACAACGGCGGGGCCAACTATTTCCTGACGGTCAATGCCCCCGATGGCGTCTGGATCCGCGGGACCAGTCACGATCCGCTGGATGGCGCAGTCACCGATGCGACCGATTTCTATGTGAACTCCGAAGCCGGCCCGTCCGGCAGTGTGACGCGCATCAGCACCGTCTATTCGACGGATGCCGGGGCGACATGGTTGCCGACCAACATGACGTTCAATCCGGCCTGGGGCTCGGATGGCGGCGAGTGGTACAATCTGAACCTGGGCCTGTTCGCTGCGGACACGACGGTCCAGTTCTACATCGAAGCCACCGATGGCGTGACCACGAACATGGACGACAACAACGGCCTGTATTATTCGGTGACTGTGACCGGCGGCGGCAGCAACTCCAACGACCTCTGGGTGGGCCTGACGGATCAGACGCCTGAGAATGGAACGGTCACCCCGGCCGATACCGTGGTGCTGACGGCGGAAACCTGGCCGATCGGCGCCGCAACGAATGTCGGGATGGCCTTCAGCACCGATGCCGGAGCGAACTGGCAGGCGGCGCTCTTCACGATGGGGGCGACCAATGGCAACAATGACACCTGGACGGTTGACATGGGCTCCTTTGCCGACGGAACCGTGGTTTCGTATGCTATCTTCTCCCAGTCTGCGACCCGGGAAGAATGGGACAACAACGGCGGCAGCAACCATCAGATTATCGTCGGTGAAGTCGGCGGCCTGCGGATGGTGCAACATACGCCGGTCATCAATGATGGAAACCCGGGCACCACGCCGGACAATCCGGATGATGAATTCGATTTCGCCACGACCGGTGGCGCCGCCACCA
This sequence comes from uncultured Verrucomicrobiota bacterium, assembly GCA_964526745.1. Lineage (GTDB taxonomy): Bacteria > Verrucomicrobiota > Kiritimatiellia > CAIQIC01 > Lenti-01 > Lenti-01. The sequence goes on along the minus strand of CAZGMQ010000005.1, from coordinate 35,607 downwards.
CAGGCGGAACCAACGGCTTCGGTAGCTTCGGCAGTATCTATGTGAATTACGACGAGACCTACCTGTATATCGGCGGCACGGGTGTGGCCCTGCCCGATGACAGCCAGAACAACGCCTACATGGTCATGCTGGGCGGCGGAACAAACGAAGGATCACCCAACTTCTGGGGTCCCACCGGCGCTCCCTACGGCCTCGACAACACGCACAACGCGGCGTTCCAGCCTAGTGTGAATCTCGCCATTCTGCTGGGCGATGTATATGGCGATGGAACCTTCACCAACTTTGAAATGTATGTGGGCGGTGGGTTCGACTTCGGCCAGGGTGTCTTCTCGACAGCAGCGGGGGCCTCCACGTTCGCCGCAGTGGACGGCGCGGCGATTTCGCAGTTCGGCGGCTACGGCATGGACAGCCGCCTGGCCGCGAACTGGGAGTGTGCCATTCCGCTGGCGACCTTCGGGGTGACCAACGCCTCGGACCTGACCAACCTCTATGTGTCGGGGCTGATGGTCACGGGCGACACCAATCCCACCAACAGCAACAACCGCTTCATCTCCGGACGGTATCTCGGCGACAGCGCCACGTTGGGTAATGAGGAAGTCGCCGATGAGTACGGTAATTTTGCCTTCAGCTTTGTGAACCTCGGCGGGACCAAGGTCCTTCCGCCGCAGAGCGGGAATGCCGATCTGGGCGTGCCGGACTCGTGGGTTTCGACGAATTTCCCCCCGGGCTACGTCCTCACAGATACGAGCGACTTCAACAGTGACGGCCGACCGGACCGACACGCGTATTTCGCGGGCTTGGATCCGACCACCAATGATTCTCTGGTGATTCTGAGCCAGGGCGGCGGCCGGATGGCGGTCTACAAGGTCGGCGGACAGGCCTGCAGCTACGTGGTGGATACCGCGGACGAAGTCATTGACGGCAACTGGAACTGGACGCCTCGCGCTACGGCGGTCAGCCTCGACGGGGCGATGGACATGCCCAGCCTGGATGTCGCGAGCTATATGATGCGGGTGCGTGTCAATGTGCCGCCCGTGAACCAGCCGGTTGACAGTGTGTCGGTCAGTGCCACGCCTCCGGGCGGCTCTTTCAGCAGTTCGAACGTGACCGTGACCTTGAGTGTGAGTGGCGTGAATGTGACCTCCTCCACCTATACCGTGGAAGGCGGCAGCGCCACGGACTATGTGAATGGCGACACGATCGTGTTCGGCGACGGCCTGGCCGTGGATGCGAGCCGCACCCTGACGCTGGATGGCAGCACCATCAACGGGGTCACCACTCAGAAGGTCTATACCTTCACAAGGACCGAAGCCAGTCTGCAGATTTCCTGGACCGGGAATGTCGGCACCGATCCGACCGGCGGCGCCTGGGACGCGGGCGAAGCCCTGGCGATCTCTTTTGAGACGGCTCCGCTGAACGCGGCGGTTTCCGCTGGAATCGCGTATAGCTCGGACGGCGGCTCCACCTGGACCAGCACGGATATGACCGCAGGCACGGCGAACGCCAGCAATGACACCTGGTCGATCAATCTCGGTAGCGGATTCAGCGCCGGCACAACGGTCCAGTACGCGCTGGTCGCGACGGACGGGCAGGGCAATCCCACCTGGAACAACAACAACAACAACAACTACAGCATCAGTGTGAATGGCGGCGGTGGCGGTGACCTGCCGTATTCGACGAACCCGACCAAGGGGCTGTACCGCGCCAGCGGCATCACCATTGATGGGGATAACACGGGCGGCGAGTGGACGGACAGCATGCTGATCGCGCTGGATGTGGTGAATGACGACCCTCGCAGCCTCGGCGAAAACTGGACGATGCACGAAGCCCCGCTGGACTTCTCTCATCTCTGGGCCTGCTGGGATGACGACAATGTGTATATCGCCTGGCAGATGGTGGATGTGACCGACGTGGTCGATCCGTCCAACGCGGGCGGCGGCGATCCCATCAGCCGCAATGACGGCATCCTGATCTGGGCGGCGCTGGACACCAAGAGTGGCGGCAATAGCGGCATCGGCGGTGATATGTGGACCAAGAGCAACCACTGGTCCGGCGTGAATCTGCCAGACTACCAGATCTACATGGCCGGCAGCCTGTGGCAGTCCTATATGTCCACGGCACTGTCGAGCGATACCTGGGCCGGGGATACGGAACTGGGCACGACCTATAACACCACCGCTGGCTGGGGCATCGATGTGGCCAACAGCGCTGCATTGATCGCTAGTGACGCTTACGGCGTGTGGGACTGTGACGACCGCGTCAACGATAGCGGCACGTTTACGAATTTCAAGACTTCCGGTCATGCCCGCACGGACCGTGACAGTTTCTATGAGATGAAGATACCGATGGCCTCCATCGGCATCACAAAGGCGCAGTTGGAATCCACGGGCATCGCAGTGATGCTGGGCGCGGGGTCGCTGTCAGCAATGGATACCATCCCGAACAGCTCCGGCACCTCCGACACCCCGGGCGTGGAGACCTACAACTCCTCCTTCGAGTGGGGCGATGCCGATACCTACAGCGAAAACTTCGCCCGCATCGGGAACTAACCAGCGTTTGACTGAATTCAGCCGGTCGCGATGAGACCGGTGATGGTGAATGCAACGGAGTGCCGGGGTCATCGCCCCCGGTAGAGCAGATCGTGGATGCGTGGGAGAGATTCCGGATGAAAATGACCATGACAAAACTGTTGATTCTGGGATCCATTCTGCTTTCGACGGTGACCGCCCAGGCGGTGCCGATCCATGTGACGCATCTCTGGCACATGCATCAGCCGATCTACTACCCCTATGAGAGCGTCCGGAATACGGATGCCAACAGCCGCTTCAATTTCAACGTCGAAGGCGATGTCTGGGATGGCGACCGCTACAACTGCTATCGCGAATGGCCGGCCGGCGCCGTGAGCCGCGCTTTTGGTCATGGCGGTTCGCAGATGAGCTATTCCGGCTCGCTGGGCGAAAACAACTCAACCATCTGGGGCGATCCCTCCGGCTGGGCCGGCAGCGTCCGGAATGCGCGCAACAATCTCAGGACTACGGAGAACAATCCGCGTCTGGATGTGGTGGGCATTGCCTATCATCACAGCTTGATGCCTCTGACCAGTGTGGAGTCGATGCGGATGCAGATCAAGTTACACAAGGAACAGTACAAGGATCTCTGGGATACCGGCGGGGACTACTCCAAGGGCTTCTGGCCTCCGGAATGCGCCTTCGACAGCTCGATGATTCCCGCGCTGGTCGCGGAAGGGCTGGAATGGGTCATCGTCGATAACGGCCACCTCTTCCGCACGGTGGAGGATTTCGAGTGGAACAGCGGCAGTTCCTGCCGACCCAACCGCGCGGATGTGCGCAACGGCACCTCCACCAATTTGGCCAGCACCTGGGTCGGTCTGCAGAACGTGTGGGCACCGACCAAGGTCCTTGCGCCGTGGTCCTACCAGCCGCACTACACGCGCCATGTCGATCCGTATACGGGCGACATCGAGAAGATTGTCGCCGTGCCTGCCGGGCGCTACGAAGGCAATGAAAACGGTCGTGGCGGCTATGGCGCCTTCAAACCCGAGAATGTGTGGGGCAGTGAAATCGCGGCCAACAACAATGCCGACAAGCCGATGCTGCTGCTGTGCCACAGTGATGGCGACAACTACGGCATGAAGAACTCCGATGCCTGGAACGGCCAGCAGCAGGCGTTTGTGGACATGACCGCCAGCAATCCGGATTTCGAGTACACCAGTGCCCAGGATTATTTGGACATGTATCCCCCGACCCCCAGCGATGTGATCCACATCGAACCCGGTAGCTGGATCGGCATCGATGGCGGCACCCCGTACTATGAGAAGTGGCTCTCCTATGAAGACCGAAGCGGCGAAATGCCGGATATGTGGTCGTGGAGTGTGCTGGTGGCTTCCCAGAATCGCGTGTTCACGGCCGATGACATGGAAAACAGCTATCTGTCCGGCAGCCGCGATATGAACGACGTGGAGTGGGGCATTGGCAATGACACGGCCAAGGCCTGGCATTTCTATCTGAACGGCGAAACGAGTTGCTATTGGTATTGGGACTACGACCGCGCCAATCCCTGGGACGGCAATGTCACCCGCGCCTGCAACCTCGCCAATGCCGAAGCCCAGAAGGTCATCGATCGCCACACGGGCGGCGATGGTCGCGGCCCCAGCATTTTCCCGCCGCAACGCACACCCTACAACCCCGGTGGACGCATGTGGGACGAAGCCGAACCCCTGGCCTCGGACTTCGATGTCTGGACCTTCGTGGATGATGTCAGCGGCGTGGACCATGCAACCCTCTATTGGCGCAAGGACAATGACGGCAACTGGCCCATCAGCTCCACCGAGAACGAAACGTTCGCCGGCGGTTCCGGCGTGGGTGCCTGGCAGGCGGTTCCGATGACCGCCGACTGGTGGCCGACCGTTCAGGGACCGCAAGTCCCGACCCCCAGCGAACGGGCGCAGCGCTACATGGGCACGGTGGCCGGACAGACCAACTGCCTGATCGACTACTTCGTGGAGGCCGTGGATTCCAACAACAATACCAACCGCTCGAACATCATCCATGTCTGGATCGGCGAACAGTCCGGCGGCAGCGGCAACGGTGGCGACACCAACCCGGTCGCCTGGGTCCGTAGCACCTACAGCTATCCCGCCGCCGGCGAAGTGATGGACGACACGCCGCTCTATATCAACACCGAAGCCGGTCCTGCGGAAGGCCTCTCCTCCGTGATCCTGAACTACAGCACCAACAGCGGCAGCACCTGGGCCCAGGCGTATATGGCCGTCAATACCAACTGGACGTCGTACGATGGCAAGTGGTACAGCTCGGAACTCGGCCTGTTTGCCGCTGGCACCACGATCGAATACACCATTGAAGCGGCCAACGCCACTTCGACCAATATCGACAACAACCGCGGTGACAACTACTCCATCGTCGTGCAGTCCGGCGGTGGCGGGGAAGAAACCCTTTGGGTTGGAAACACCTCCCATATGCCTCTCAACGGCTCCATCACGCCAACCAATACGCTGGTCATTTCCTGCGAGACCTGGCCCATTGGCGCGGCCACGAATGTCTCGCTGATCTACAGCGCTGATGGCGGCGCCAGCTGGCTGAACGCACCACTGGCCCTGTCCGGAACCATCGGAAACAATGATCTCTGGGCACGGGATGTCGGGTCGTTTCCCGATGGAACTCTGTTCGAGTATTGCGTGTCTGGCACTACCTCCAATGCGTGGATTGTCTGGGACAACAACGGTGGAGCGAACTATCAGGCCATCTTCGGCGGGATCGCCTCCCTGCACATGGTCGAGCACACCCCGGTCATCACCAGCGGTGGCAGTCCGGACAACCTCGACGATGCCTTCGACTTCGATACGTCCGGCGGGGCGGCCACCACCGGCGGCACAAACGGCTTCGGCAGCTTCGGCAGCATCTATGTGAATTACGATGAAACGAACCTGTATATCGGCGGCACGGGCGTGGCCCTGCCCGATGACAGCCAGAACAACGCCTACATGGTGTTTCTCAGCGGCGGTACGAATGCGGGCAGCGCCAACCTGTGGAACTACAATGTCAGCCCCGAGGGGTTGAACCAGCTGCACAACACGGCCTACCAGCCGCCTGTCAACATTGCGATCTTGCTCGGAGATGTCTATGGCGACAGTGACCTGTTCGATTTCAAGATGTATACAACCAACGGCTTTGAGTTCGGTCAGGGTATTTTCGAATTAGACACTGCCATGGATGCCATTGTGGCCGTGGAGGGCTCCGCCCTTTCGCAATTCGGGGGCTATGGCCCGGACAGCCGTCTCGCTGCGAACTGGGAATCGGCCATTCCGCTGTCGGCCTTCGGCGTGTCGAATGCCACCGCTCTGACGAATTTGTACCTGTCCGGCCTAATGGTGACCGGCTCCACCAGCAACGACAACCGCTTCATCTCCGGCAAGTATCTCGGCGCGGATGCCACTTTGGACAATAACGAACCACCCGACGAGTGGGGCAACTTCGCTTTCAGTTTTGTGAACCTGGCCGGCCTGAGGGTCGATGGTCCGAAAACCAGCTCCACGACGTACGGTGTGCCGAATTATTGGATTACAGACCGCCTGCCCCCGGGGCATCCTTTCTCGACCAACAGCAACTATGATACGGATTCCTGCGGCGATCGCGAAGAGTACTTCGCCGGCACCAACCCGACGAACAGCGATCATCTCCACATCAATGGCTTGGGTGGGGGGCGGCTGCACCTCGACAAGACCGGTGGCCAGATCTGCAACTATGTGCTCCAAACCGCGACAGAACTGAATCCGACCTCTCAAGTCTGGAACTGGACCACGAAGACCACGCTGTCCAGCACGAATGGTGAGGTCACACTGCCGACCTTCAGCAATACCTTCCTGATGATGCGCGTCAAGGTGATCATTCCCGAATAGGGGATGCCGTCATCCAAGAAAGGCTCCGCAATCGCGGAGCCTTTTTTTATCAACAGATCGTGATCTGGATGGCGAATTTCCCGGTCTCCTGACCGGGCCAATTTTTCCCTGTCTCTTCAGTCGATCGGCTGTTTGTCTTCCGGCTCCAGCGCCCGCGCGGCATCGATGATTTCATCGCGGCGCCCTTCATGGGCCAGGAGTCCCTTAAAGGTCGGATCGCGCATGGCGAAAGACAACCTCGACAGCAGATGCAGATGAACCCGCACATTCGGGGAGAGGGGGGTGAACAGGATGTGAACCGGCTTGCCGTCCAGCGCACCGAACTCAATCGGGGCCTCGAGGAAGCACAGGCAGATCATCGGCGTGGTGATTTCCAGCACAGCCGGGTTCCGCACATGGGGCAGGCCGATGCCGTCGCCCACGCCGGTCGACTGGAGCTTTTCGCGCGTCATCAGCGCCTGGTAGAGCACGTCGCGGTTCACCGCATCCGGCAGTTTCAGCAGGTCCACCACGGCCTTCAGGACTTCCGCTTTGTCCGCACCGCCTACGCGGTAATGGATGCCGCCTTCCTGAAGCGCACTGGCCAATGTCGGCAACACCGTGGCGACTGATTCCTCTTCCGGCTCATCGCTCATGAAGTTGATGCGCTTGGAGGTCGCCCAGTCAAACAGCATGGCGCGATTGATCCGGTATTGACCGGCCACACGATACGCGGGAAGTCCGCCCGTCTGAATCCAGCGATATACGGTTTTCTCGGCAACACTCAGTGCTTTGGCAGCATCTTTGACAGTCAATTGCATGGCAGTGGACCTTTCGTTGAATGAGAATAATGTATTCCGCCTGTCTATAAATGTCAATCGCGGGGGAAAATTGGATTGAGAACCCGGTTCTCGTTGGGGGTTCGATAAGGGGGAGTGTTCAGATTCTGAGCCCGATATGGCCATGGAGAAGGGGTGAATCAAACTGAGCCATGGCCAACCGCTGAATCATGGTCTGCCCGAGTGACGGGTCTTGATCTCTGTTGAGCTGCTCTGGCCCGAGCAATGGCTTGTCATTATTATTAATTTAACTTCTAGCAAACAGGGGACCGGTAGGATATATTATGAACATGTTAGGAACAGATGAGGAATATATGAATATCGCACCATTGCACATTCTTATCGTAGACGACAATCAGTTGATTCTGAATCTCTTTGCCCCCGCACTATCAGATGCCGGGTATGAGGTATCCGTGGCCAAGTCCGGAGAGGAAGCGATACGAAAGGGAGCAGAAGGTTCCATCGACATCGTTTTGTTGGATATCAATTTGCCGGACATCAGCGGCATCGAGGTCATGCGACATTTCGTCAAGACAACCTCCTGCATCGTCATTCTCATCACAGGGGGCGATTCCACATACTCCCACGAGACGGCGGTGGCGCATGGGGCAGCCGATTTCATCGTGAAGCCCATCCGGATACCCGAATTAACCATGAGGATTCAGCAGGCGCGCGAAATGCGGCATCAAGCAGAGATCCAAGAGCGCCTTGTTGCAGATCTGGAACGCCTGGCGATCAGGGACGAACTGACGGGGCTATTCAACTATAGGCACTTTCAAGGACAACTCAAATCTGAAGTGCAGCGGGGGGTTCGCTATGGGCGCCCCCTGTCGCTGATTATCATCGATGCGGACCACTTCAAGAAAATCAACGACACACTAGGGCATACCGTGGGGGACCGGGTTTTGGCTGAACTTTCGGCCATTCTGAGCCAAACGGTGCGGACAACCGATACGGCCTTTCGCTACGGCGGCGAAGAATTTGTTGTTTTGCTGCCCGAAACTCCCAGGAATAAAGCACGGGAAGTGGCCGAGAGAATGTGCCAAGCTGTGGAGCAAGCGGAATTACTGAAGGACCGTAGCGTGACCATTAGCGCCGGCGTAGCCGAGTTTTGTCCCACAGAGCCCGGCGAGACTTTGCTCCGCCGCGCGGATTCGGCCCTTTATGTGGCCAAGCGCGAAGGTCGCAACCGCGTCGCGATAGCTTGATGACGTGGCCGATATCGGCACGGGGACGAATTTCCTCCTGAAGGGGATCGCCGGTTCAGTTATGCTTCCGGCATGACCTTATCCAGACAGCCCTGAACTTGCGGGAAAAGCTACAGATCCTGTTCGCCGATACGCAGTACACCTCTGAGGCCGTCTGGAATCAGAAAGGAGACGACGCTCCCGGTCGACGTTTCATTGTTCTATTCCTTTGTGGGGGGGATGGAATCGTCCGGTCCGCCGACCTGCACCCAGTTGGTTACCGTGCTGCCCATAATGAACAGCTGGTCTTTTTCGGCGATATGGGTGTGGATATAGACTTCTTTCTTTGTGTATGGCGTGTATTTGTCCAGCGCGGTGGCCAGGCTGGTCATGACCTGTTTGCGTTCATCTGCGGTCATGAAGGCCGGGACATACATATCGACAAAAATCACGGACTTCAGGCCGCCTCCCTCGCATCCAGGGCAATAGACCTCGCTGAAGTGCTGCCAGTAATAGGTCACAAAGGTTTCCGGCAGCCCCGTGTCTTTGGACACATCCGCACTGATCGAAGCCATGATCGTTTTCAGGTCTCCGTCAAAAGGGAGGCTGGAGATTTTGATCATCGGATCCCCCTCAACCTTATTCCCTTCTGCCAAAGCCATCGATCCCAACAGACAGGTCAACACCACAAAACTCAAAACGATTGTCTTCATCATCCACCTCCTTGGTTGTCTCCGTTCCTAATCCCCAAGGATGATGTTTATTCTGGCGGGATACAAGCGGAGAAGCTCGTCAGGCTTCCCCGCGCAAATGGGGAGGGGAAGATCGGAGGGTGGGGCGACTTGGCCCAAGTCGCCGGGTATTGATTACACACGGCGGGTTGGGCCAACCCGCCCTACCATGAAGCGAAATAATCCCCTGTTTTCAGCCCTGAAAATGCCCCCCCAAAAATTGACATTATGGCCTGTTTTTATGTCCAAAAATATAAATACTTCCTCTTCTATTTTGTTTATTGTACATGAACCATAGTTCAGTTATGGTTAAACCATGGCCTTCATCCAGACAGCTCCCGACATACAGGAAAAGCTGGATATCCTCTCGGCCGATGCGCAGTACGATCTGTCCTGTGCCGCCTCCTGCGGCTCGGAAGCCCCGCGTACGCGCGGGGAGGATGATCGCTGGCTTTATCCCGTCACGCTCCAGAGCGGCGGCAAGAGCCTGATGTTCAAAACGCTGGTCTCGAATGTCTGTTCCAGCGATTGCAAGTATTGTCCCTTGAGGGCCGGACACGACACAACGCGCCGCTGTTCGCTCAGCCCCGAAGAAATCGTCCGCGCCTTTGTGCCGTATTGGCGCTCGCGAAAAGTCATCGGACTCTTTCTCACCAGCGGCATTTGCGGCAATGCCGATGCTGCGATGGAGCGCATGCTGGCCACCGCCGAGATTCTTAGAACTCGCGAACGCTTCCGCGGCATCCTGCATCTCAAGATCATTCCCGGGGCCTCCGATGCCGCGATTGATCGCGCCGTATCTCTGGCGTCAGGGGTATCCCTCAATATCGAGACCGCCGGCGAGAAGCACTTCGCGAAACTCACCACCCGAAAAGACTATCTGCAATCGATCATCCGACCGCTCAAGCGCATCGCCGCGCTGACCGCCAAAGGCGAGCGCTATGCCCGCGTTAAGACCAGCACTCAGTTTGTGGTCGGGGCCTCCGACGAGACCGATCGTGAACTTGTGAAGTATATGGGGGGGCTCTATGACCGGTTGGGCATGCACGGGATCTACTACAGCGCGTATCAGCGCGGGCTGGGTGATCCCAGTCTGCCCGGCGAGCAGAGCACTGTGAGCAATGCCGACCTTCTCACAAGGGAACATCGCCTGTATCAGACCGATTTTCTATTGCGAAAGTACGGCTTCACTTCTGATGAAATCGGATTTGATCCGCAGGGCAATCTGCCGCTCGATATGGATCCCAAAGAGGCGTGGGCTCATAGTCACTCCGAACACTTTCCCATCAACGTGAACAGGGCGGATAAAGCTGAGTTGTTGCGCGTACCCGGTCTGGGGCCTATTTCTGTTCGCCGTATCCTGAAAGCTCGACAGGGCGGGGGACGCGTCCGGAATCTGGGAGACCTTGGAATCAAGGGCAAACGCGCCGAAAAGGCTACCGCTTGGCTCCAAATATAGGCGCCTAACATTACTGTATCCAATGGGTGAGCACGAAGTGAGACGATCTTAAAGAGATCCCTATCAAATAAATTAGCAAAAACACTTGCATGTGTATCAGTGTATGATACAGTGTGCGTATGATACAGATTGATTTAGAGAGCCAAGAGCCGCTGGTGGAGCAGGTCGTTCACGCCTTAAAAGGGGAAATTGCTTCAGGACGCCTTCCTGCGGGTCAGGAGCTTCCATCTGCTCGTCAGTTGGGCGGGGACCTGGGCGTCCATTTTAACACGGTGGCCCGGGCATACAGGCAGTTGTCCGAGATGGGCCTCCTGTTTGTGGCCCATGGTCGAAAAACCTATGTCAGAGATTTTGGGAAGGTGCACGCCAAGGTGACCTCGGCAGACCGGGAACAGATCCGGAGGATGCTACGAGATGCGCTTACGCAGGCGCAGTTGGTTGGATTGTCGCTTCCGGAGACACAGGAGCTTCTTAAAAAAGAAATCGAGCAGTTACTCTAAAAGGGTAGCTGCAACAAACGGAGAAAACAGATGAGAACCATATTGGAAATGATGTATGCGATGGGAATTATGCTCAGTGTTATTGGGGTTGAGGTTCTGACCTTGCACAAGTTGAAGACAGCCAGTGACGAGAAAGTCGAAAGAGTGCTGAAGCTTCAGTCGCACCCCCTCGTGATTGCTGGGATGTTTGCCTGGGCCTTCTTACTGGTGTTTTTCCTGCCCAGATGGCTCGGGTTCAAACTCAACTTCCCCGGCTTCTATATGGGCATGGCTCTGTACATGGGATATGCCTATAAAGTGGGCAAACCCACATGGCAGGGGCTGAAAGATCGCGTCCGGGAAAAGCGGATGAAGGAACTTGGACAGCAGGGGGCCCGGATGGCGGACTTGAAGGTACGGAAGATGAGCGACTTTCTGCCGGTCTGGGTGCTGGCCATACCGTATGCTGTTCTGCTTGTCGGATTGGCCTATCTTCTGGTTCGACAGGGAACAGCCTTTCTTCTTTCGGGAACAGGGGCCTTCGCCGGAATGGTCTTTCTGCTCTGTGTTGGAATGAATGGATTTCTCACTAAATGGATGTTCAAGATCGTTCAGGAACCGGTGGACCTCAGAAGTGACCGCCCTGAACGTTTTGCCGCGAAAATGAACTCATTCCTGCGCGGCCGTCTTCGTCTGCTTCTTGTTTTCCAAATCGCATATTGTCTTTCCACGATCGCTCTTGTGTTGGGATTTGCCGTCGTGAGTCCTGCGGAGAGTCGCAGTATTCTGAACCCGAACTGGATTGTGTTCGGTTCGCTTCCCTTCCTCGCTTGCGGTGTCTGGATTGCGATCTCTTCTACCCGCGGCATGGCCCGCCTGGAAGCGGAGCGCTGGAACTCCACGTCTGAACCTCCAGTCTGAATCTGATTCAAACTTAGGTCTTCGCAAAGAGACGAGTCCAGGCCAGCACACGGCTCATCTCGATGCAGATCCTGGCATCCAGCAGGAGGGCAAGAAGAGCGAGTCTTTGGCGGGCGGCTTCGCGGGCGGTCAGGACTGCAGCCATTCCTCCGCCTGTTCGTAGCTCTTGGTGACCATCAATTGTTTTACCAGGTTGTTCTTGCTGGTGCTTGCGAGGATCTGATACATCCGCATCATCCCGAAGGCAAAATCATCGCCGATGACATGGGCCAGGCGGGCTGCTTGATGTTCGGGATGCTGCTGGCGGATGGCGAAAAGCTGCTGCCAGAAGTCCACATTGATGCTGGCGAAATCCAGGCTCCGCAAATCCCACAGCGCATTTGTGTCGGCTGGATACATGGGAGATCCGGAAATCCGGCTCATTGATGATTTAAATTCTGCGAGGGTGAAGGTCCCCTTGAGGGTTACGAAGAGAATTTTTTTCTTTTCGTCATATCGATGTATAACGGGCATGGCGTATTCCTTGATGTGAAATGATGAGGTCCTGACGCCAGGCGTCTGAATGATTATCTCTTGAAAACCTAATACAAACCGAACAATAGGCAAAATAGTCCTTATTGGCAAGTATTAATAACAAACGATAGGTGAGAATATGCCCGCTTGTAAAATAATAGTCATATTATATAGCAAAAATAGCATTTTCAGCTTTTGATGCGAATTTCACAACAACCACCTTTTTGATGGCCTGAATAATTTCAGGAGACCAGAGGCTGAAAGTATTGATCATTACATTCAGAAGGAGAGAAGAGAAAAATGTACTGAAATGACTAGAAATGTGCCTAAAAGGGCAAAAATTGGTGAATATGGGGCAAAATAGGGATGGCCCCAAATGGATGAATGTTGGAGATTTTCTTGCTCTGAGATAGAGAGAATGAGGGATTCTATCTGAGAGGAGATTTAGCAAGGAGAGAGGCCCGCCTCAGAATGCGGATCATCTTGATGCAGATCCAGACGACCAGTAGCAGTCCGGCCAGTGGCAGGAGGATGGCCAGAGCTGTCGTTGCAATGGAGCCAGCCATTTCCACGGTTGAAAGAAGTGAATTGGCTATGCCGCCGGTGGTGCCGGTAGAGCCGGTACGCAGGACCACGGTTCCGCTCTGGACCACTCCGGCCACGCCGCCCCCGGCAATGAGGGCCAGACTCCATTTCAAAAATGGGGACATCTCACCCACCATAAAGGCGGTGACAATGATCCCGGCGACCACGGCCGCGGGTGTAGCAATGGTGTCTAATAGATTGTCCAGAACGGGGATGTAATAGGCTCCGATTTCAAGCACACTGGCGGTGCTGAAGGCCGCCAGCGCAGATCCGCTGCCGATCCATTCGAATCCGGCGCCCAGGGTGATGTGTCCAGAAAAGGCGGCCAGGCTCAAGCCCAGCATCGGAATAAAGATCCGGAATCCGCAGGCGGCACTGAGTCCAATCCCGACGGCCATGCCAAGAAGCGTTTCCAACTGGCTTATCCTTCGTGGGAGATGGCGCCGACGGGACAGGCGGCTTCGGCTTCCAGAGCGCGGGCTTCCAGCTCTGCCGGCACGGGGTCCAGTTTGACGCGGGCCTGATCTCCAGGTAGTTCAAACACTTCCGGACAGGTGGCTTCGCAGGCACCGCCGCCTGCACAGAGTTTGAGGTCAACTTTGAATTTCATGGGGGCTCCTCCTTGGGGTTGAATCCGTTTCCGTGTATGCATTCAGGTCAGAATCCACTGTTCCGCTTCATCGATATCCTTGAAGACCATCACTTGTTGTTTCAGTTCGTTCGAATGGAGGGTCGACAGAATCTGATACATCCGCATCATGCCATAGGCAAAATCGCCATGGACCACATGGGCCAGACGGGCGGCACTTCGCTGCGGATGCTTTTTCCGGATCTCCAGAATCTTCCGCCAATAGGCTTCATCGATTGTGGAGAAATCCATTTCCCGCAAGTCCCAGAGGGCATGGATATCCGGGGAGTATTCCTCGGACTGCGTAATCTGCTCCATGGTGTTTTGAAAGCCGGCCAGGCTGAATGCCCCCTGAATTGTGATCCGCAGAATATTCCGGGTTGAATCAAATTGAAACTGGATCGGCATCTTTACGCCTCCTTTCCGACCGATTTAATGATGGGAGCAGGCGCGTTTGAAGTCAATTCAGGATTCAGCCCTCGTGGGAAATAGCTCCTACGGGGCAGGCTTCTTCGGCATCCATCGCGCTGGAACGAAGCGCTTCAGGAACCGGGGAAAGAATGACCTGAGATTTATCGTCCTTGAGTTCAAACACTTCGGGGCAGGTGCCTTCGCACGCGGCGCATCCGATACACAATTCCTGATCAACGGTAACGTTCATGGCAACTCCTTATTCAGAATGGTTTTTCCTTTCGGATAATCCAGATTTTGTTTTCGGCAACTGCGAGATGCGGAGAGCACCTGAAAGAGGCCTTATTCTCCGGCGAGGGTGCGGACGAAGCCGGACAGCGGGCAGCCGGTCAGAGGTCGCTTTGTTTCGGCGATTTCGATTCGCAGCGTATTTTCCAGGACGGTGCCGGGCGCGAGGTTCACCTCAGGGCTGAGGGTTTCAATCTCGGAGTAGCCCAACCCTTGGTTGGAATACACTTCGACCACACACCCGCCATCCGGATAGTCGCCTTCGTTGGTGTTGGCCACCGATTCAAAAATGATATTTGTTCCCTTGGCGGCGGCGATCCAGCCGCGGGGGGAGTCAGAACCGAGCTTGGTTTCGGCGCCTTCGCTGACTTGATAGACGGCCGAGGAAGTGCAGGGAATGAGCTGCTTCTTCGAGGGCTTTCGGCCCATCAGGGCTTTGAGACCGCCGCGGAAGGCGGAGTCGTCTTCGACCGGCAGGACAATCTGCTCGGCCTGCGCGATCTGACTGATGTTCCACAAGACGACGGGAATGTCGGAGGCGGCCGTGCGCTCGATGCGTTGCTGGACAATCAGGACGGCAGAATCGGGTTCGAGCCGGAAGAGGCGCGAAACTTGGATGTTCAGCGGGGCGCCATAGTCGCGGGTGAGCAGGGCGCATTGAGCGCCATCGGCATCGGTCCAGGCGGAACAGGCCCAGGGAAGGTCGGCTAGGAGAGCCGGTGGCGGCCAGTCGTTGCCACTCGTGGAAAAGGAAGCCCAGCGGGCCTGCGAGACGGGCCAGAGCCAGTCGCCGCCGATGTTGAAGAACGGCTCGCCGGCGGGAGGGGTTTTCCCCTGCAGGGAGGCTTCGAGACGGAAGGGGCTTTGACCGTCGCTGGGGGCGAAGTGGACCAGACGACCGATAGCGGGTACTAGGACGGCCTGGGCGCGATTGTTTTGCAGGTGGAAGGTGTGGGTCCAGCCTAGGAATTCGGATGCCAGAATCGGTGCGACGGGCGGCGGGGCGGCTGTGGTGCAGCAGGGCGCACTGGTCGTGGTGTGGGTACAGGATGGTTGTGCCAGAGCAACAGAAGTCAGTGCAAAGAGTCCAACCAGTGTAAGCCGTAAAAGGGGTGTGTTCATAGGCGGGGAGAATAGAGGCTCGGAACCGGAAAATCCAGCGCTATTGCCCGGCAGGGGTCCGGGCTTCTGGAATCGCCCGCATCAAGTCATGGCTGGCCTTTCGTCTGGGGCCGACTTTTTCCATCATCACCTTGAACTGTTCATCCTGCTCCGGGGTTAGGTGCTGGGCAATTTTCCTGCTCAATTCAGCCATTCGTTCGGCCTGTTGGGCCTTTCGTATGCCACGCTGTTCCTTTCTTTGTTGAACGTAGTCATCCACCTGCTTTTGGATTTCCAGCTGCTGGGCTTCGGTCAGATCCAGCCCCCCCGTCATTTTCTCCATGATATGTTCGGACAGATGGGCCGGAATCTCCTGATAGCGCCGAACGCGGGCCTTGATGATGGCGCTGTTGGTAAAGAATCCGATGCAGACTCCAACGAGGAGGGCCGTCAATAGCAGGAGGATCAATTTGGTGGTTCTCATATTTCGTTCCCTTCACGCGGGGTGGCGGTGTAGCTCAGGAAGGTGGATTCAAACTGTTCCGGCTCGATGTCCTGTATCCAAGCCTGGCTGATGGTGTGGTCAGCGGCCGTGATCGAGTGGCCCACAACGCTGACTGTGGCCAGCAGGGCCAGTGAGGCGGCGGCGGCGCAGGCCCAGACCGGGATTGCAACAACAGGTCCGCGCCGGGCCGGTTGCAGTGGATGAACCGTTGCTTCATGGCGTATGGTCTCCATGATGGCGGCGGTGTCCAGTTCAAGCCCGGTCGGCCGGTAGGCTGTCCGCAACTCATTCCAGGATGGGGGCGTTTCGGTTTTCATGATGTCGTTTCTTTCTTCGCGCGAATCTCTTCGAGGATGACCTTCAAGCGGCGGCGGGCGCGAAAGGCGCGCACTTTCACGGCGGACAGACCGCAGCCCAACTCCCGGGCGGCTTCTTCCATCGAAAAATCCTCCAACTCCACGAGGGTGATGACGGCCCGGTCATTTGGGGAGAGGTGGGCGAGAGCCGCGTTGAGCCAGTGGCGGGCGGCGGCCCGGGACTCCTTTTTCTCAAGGGCGGTATCGACTTGCTCCTGATGGGCGGCTTCGATGTGAAAGACTGCGGCTTCATCGAGATCGCTGAACGAGCGCTCTTTCTGACGATATCGTTTCCGCCAGAAATCCATGGCGGTGAAGCGGGCAATCCGCAACAGCCAGATCCGGAAGGGGGCTTCCCCTCGAAAGGACGCCAGCGACCGGAAGGCCTTGAGGAACACATCCTGGGCGACTTCTTGCACATCCTGGGCAGGGAGCCGGCGGGAGAGATCGGCCGCAATCAGTTTCTGGTGTGCCATCAGAATCACCGAGAACGCCTCGGTATCGCCGTCCACAACGCGCCGGACCGCCTCCAATACGAAGGTTTCGTCGCGAGATGGACTGTTGCTTTTGCTCATTTGAAGGCCTGCAGGGGTTCCGGCGCGGGCCCGGAAGCTGTCGGCTACATTTTCATAGAACAGCGGCGCGTTCAAGAGCTCAGTCCGTTCAGAACGATATGTTGAAGTTGATGCCCGGCCGGACATAGGGGGTATAGACGATGGCAGGCCGTGGATTCGGAGGGGGCGGGGCATAAAAGTTCCAGTAGGCGGGGGTATAGGCTTGTCCCGGCGTGTAATAGGTGGTGGTCACAACGGTCGGACCTACATATACAGGCGTGGGTGTGGTGTAGATGACTCGTGCGGGAACCGGAACGGCATAACCATTCACAACCGTATAGCTGGTGCCACGTTCCGCGACATAGTGCCGCATTCCCTTCTGCTGGTGTCGTCCATAGGGACTGGGATGCCGCGACGGTTGTCGCACAGTTTGTCGCTTCACCCGTTTGCGGGTCACCTGCGGGGCGGCGAATGCCGAACCGGCCAGTACCGCGCCGGTCAGAAGGAGGATTAGGATTTGGGTGCTCTTGGTTTTCATTGGGCTTCTCCAGTTGGATGTTTTCCCGTTCAATCCATTCAGTCGCCCCCGGTTCCCCAATGGTTACAGTCAGGGCAGCGTAATGTGAAATCCCATGAACTGGGCGGCCAGAAACAGGCCATAGAGGGCGATCATGA
Source organism: uncultured Verrucomicrobiota bacterium (assembly GCA_964526745.1). GTDB lineage: Bacteria > Verrucomicrobiota > Kiritimatiellia > CAIQIC01 > Lenti-01 > Lenti-01. The sequence continues at coordinate 17,960 of CAZGMQ010000005.1, read as the reverse complement.
TGAGGGCCTCGGAACGGACATACCGCCCACCGCTGGTCACAAACATCTGCAGGAGAACCCCGGCCAGGATCAGCAGCGGCAGATCCCGGTGGACCACGATGGCATCGACGGGGAGAGGGGAAATCACGCACAGAGCTCCCATCACCACCAGACCGGTGAAGATATTGGAGGCATATACCTCCCCCAGCGTCACATCCGCCTGATGGCGCATGACGGCACCCAGGGCAATGGCGAGCTCAGGGAGAGAGGTGCCGAAGGCATAGAACGTCACACCAATCAGCAGATCATTCATGCCCAGCCGTCGCGCGAGCGCGCTGCCGTGATCCACAATCCAGTGGGCTCCCAGAATGATCAGGGCCAAACCCACAACGAGGAAAAACAAATCGGCCAGCGGTTTTCCTTGTGAGGTGGCTGAGGCGGCCGTCCGTTGCGCTTTGGCATCCTTGAGGGTGGCATAGAAATATGGGATGTAGGCCAGCAGGAGGATCAGCCCGTCGGTGCGACTGAGCATGCCATCCATGGCCAGAATCAGCAGCAGGGATGACGTCAGAATCATCCACCCGGATTCGCGGTCCCGGATGGTCGGCCCGACCTCAATCGGCCGCCACAGGGCGCAGAGACCGGCTACAAAAGTCAGGGTCACAAAATTAGAACCAACGATATTTCCGACGGCCCCCGCCGGCTGACCGCGCAGGGAGGCAAAGAGGGAGACGCAAAACTCGGGCAGCGAGGTCATGATAGCCAGCAGCAGGACCGTGACGATCAGTGGCGAGACGCGAAGCCAACTGGCGATTCGCGGGATGCGCCGCATCACGGCTTCGGTGCCGGCCCAGAGACAGGCAATTCCGAGAATGAAGATCAGGATGGACATCATACGTTCAGTTCCTCAAGACCATGATGATTCAGGGGATGCGGAAGCGCAAGGGGATTTCCTGAGGAAGGACGAAAAGAAAAGAAAAAGTGGAGCGGGTAACGGGAATCGAACCCGTATCGCCAGCTTGGAAGGCTGGAGCTTTACCATTAAGCAATACCCGCATGGGGTGTGATCGAGCGGGCATTGTGCGACAGGTTAGCAGGCGGGTCAAGTCTGAGCTTTCAGAAAAGGAAGAGTTTGGCGTACGATGCTCAACTATATGAAGGAATGTCTCAATCAGGTTACCACGTTCCGTCTGGGCGGGCCCTGTCGTGAGCTTGTTACGGCATCGGATGCCGCCCGGGTGTCGGAGATTCTCCGTGGCTGGACAGCATCAGGAATTCCGTGGCGTGTGATGGGAGGGGGCTCGAATTTGCTGGTGGCGGACGAGGGGATTCCCGAGGCCGTTCTACGAGTGGTTGCTGACGCCCCGGAATTCACCCGTGTGGAAGACGGGGTCTGTGTCGGGGCCGGACTGTCGCTGGATGTCTGCTCCAAACTGTCAACAGCCGAAGGTCTGGCTGGATTGGGGTTTGCTTCAGGAATACCCGGGACCGTCGGCGGGGGGGTCTGCGGCAATGCCGGTGCCTTCGGGGCCGCCCTGGGTGATGTGCTGGAGGGAGTCGAGCTGGTTTCGACGGAAGGTGAAATTCACATCCTGCCTCGCGAGGCTCTGGAATTTGGATATCGCACCTCCTCGCTGCAGGAGTCCGAGGGTGTGATTACACGCGTCTGGTTCCGGCTAGAACAGGGGGATCCCGAACAGTTACAATCCGCTCGGGAAGATATTCTGGCAGTACGGAGGGAGAAGCATCCGGATTGGCGGGTGATGCCGACTGCGGGGAGTTTCTTCAAAAATCTGCCGCCTGCGGTGGAGGGCGGTCATCGCCAGGCCGCCGGTAAATTTCTGGAAGAAGCCGGTGCCAAAGAGATGCATGAAGGAGCAGCCCATGTATTCAAGAACCATGCCAATATTGTGATTGCCGAAGAGGGGACCACCGCACGAGATGTGGCTGTGCTTACCACCCGGATGGCAACAGCGGTTCGAGACCGGTTTGGGATCGAACTGGTGCCTGAAGTCCGTTTCTGGGGCGATGTGTAGGGTCCTGGCGGGGGCGTGAGAGAGAAAAGACCGGGTCAAACGACCCGGTCTGCTAGGAGATGGAGTCCTTTGCTCAGCTCATGCCGCAACAAAGCCTCTGGAGAGACATCAGCCCCTGATCTGCGCCAGAACTTCGTCCCGCTTGGCTTCCATTTCCCCTTCGGTCTTGGCCTCAAGATTCAGGCGGACCAACGGTTCAGTGTTGGAACAGCGGACATTGAACCACCAGGTGGGATACTCAAAGCTGAGCCCGTCCAGTTCGATGATCTTGGCATCGGCGTACTTTGTGCGGAGTTTTTCCAGCACGGCGGCGGCATCGTCGACGGTGGAGTTGATTTCGCCGCTGGCGAAGTAACGCTGAATCGGTGCAATCAGTTCAGACAGCGTCTGGTCGGATTGCGAGACCAGATTGGCGATGAACAGAACGGCCAGAGCGGAAGACTCGGCAAACGAGTTTTCCTTGAAATAGTAGTGGCCAGACAGCTCGCCCGCAAAAACGGCATCCGCTTCTCGCATCTGGGCCTTGATGAAGGCGTGTCCGACGCGACTCATGAAGGGGATCCCCTTGCATTCTTCAATCACTTCCTTGACGGACCAAGAGGATCGCAGGTCGTAGAAGATATTCGCGCCAGGCTTCTCCTTAAGGATGGTGCAGGCGATAAGGGCGGTAATCATATCCATCGGAATGATGTCACCCTTTTCATCCACGAAGCCGACGCGATCGGCATCACCGTCAAAACAGGCGGCGAAGTCATACTTCCCGGCCCGGACAGCCTTCTGGGCATCGACGAGCGTGCTTAGATCCAAGGGGTTGGCTTCGTGGTTCGGAAAGGAGCCGTCCAGTGTATCGAACAGCGGGGTGATGTCGAAGAGGCCATCGAAGACCTTGGCCTCGAGGATGCCCATGGCATTGGCGTAGTCCACGACCACATTCAGCGGGCGGCGGATGTCGGCGAAAGCGCGGAAGTGCTCCACATAGGCCGGAACGATGTCAAAGCTGGTGATGGGGCCCTTGGCCGGGGCTTCGGGAGCGAAGTCCTCTTCCATGACAATGCGCTCAATGTCCATGATGCCGGTGGCACCGGATAGGGGGACGGCGTTGGCCCGGCAGATTTTAAATCCGTTCCATGGCCCCGGGTTGTGCGAAGCCGTGATCATGACCGAAGCATCGGCACCCAGGAGCTGGTTCGCATAATAGGACATCGGGGTCGAGCAGAGACCGAGGTCGACGACTTCTACGCCATGCAGGGCGAGGCCGCGGGCCATGGCATCGAAGAGGGGTTGGGAATGAGGGCGCATATCCCGGCCCACCACGACCTTCTTGCAGCCGAGGAATGCGAAGATGGCACGACCGATGCGAAACGCCATGTCGTCGGTGAGCGAGTCGCCATAAATGCCGCGGATGTCATATGCTTTAAAAATGCCTGCCATGAGTCTGTCTCCTGCTGTGATGGATTCCAAGTTCGCAAGACTGTAGCGAGGTGCAGGGACTCGGAAAAGAGAATTCCGTACTTCATCTCTGTAAAAACAGGAATTGACTTGCTTTCAGGCCCTGAAATCTTGACCGTAGGGGGGTTGAATTATTCAAGGAGTGCTGATGAAACCCGCTAAAAAACATGTCGAACCCACCCCCTCCACAGAGAGTACAGCTGCCCACGTGAACTCGTCCGCTGTTCGCTGGATGCGCTGGGGCGTCGGCCTGATTGTTTCGATCCATTTGCTGATCATGCTGTCGCTGATGGTGAACCATGTGAGCCATCCTGAAATCGTGGCGGGTTCCGATGCCTGGCACATGCTCTACTTCCACCAGTTTTCCGAAGGGGGACACAGCTATTATCCGAAGAACGACATTCAACATGTCACGGATGGCTACACGCCGCTGGCCTCCGAGATCTTTGGGTGGACCATTAAGGTCTTTGGAACGGATATCCGCTGGACGCGGGGCGTGGCCTGTCTGTTTGGGCTGGGGGCAATCTGGCTGGCGGGAATGTGCGTGTTGCGGCTGACTCAGGATCGCTTCTTTGCCTTTGTGGCGATGGGGCTCTCATCGGCTGTGGAGGTCAAGTGGTACATGGATGTGGGCCCCAACACCGTCCATGTGTTCTTTTCGATTCTGGCGGTCTATCTGTTCCTGCGGGATCCGGGGCTGTCCTGGAAGACGCTGGTGGCGGCCGGGCTGGCTCTATTCGCCTCCTTCTGGAGCAAGCAGCTGGGACTGGCCTACATGGTGGCGGGGACGGTCTATGTGCTGTCGCAAAACTGGCGCAAGGGTCTTTGGCTGGGCGGCGGCCTGGCGGCCCTGTCGGTCGTGGCCATTACCTATTATGCCAATCTCGAGAATTCAGAATTCATCTATTGGGTGTTCAAAATGAACCAGCAGCAGATGATGATTTGGTCACGACTGTGGACGGTGGTCTACACCGAAATCCTCACGCGCAAATTTGCCATAGTAGGGGTTTTCACCGTGGCAGGCGTGATGGCCTATGAGCGGTCCTGGCGCGGGCTGTTCCGGCCGGAGCTGCTCATGCTGGGTGCGGCGGCGGTGATCGGTCCCTATACCAACGGCAAGTATGGATCGGGAACCTCCCAGATGTATGTGTTCTATGTGCTCCTCGTGGTGATGGGGGTGTCCTATGCCTATCGTTTCTTCCGGGACCGGCGGATTGCGGTTCCGTTGTTGGGAGCGATGCTGGGGATGCAGGGGCTTGCTCTTGCAGAGGATGTGCGACCCTACTACATCAACGATGAGGATGCCGCTCGTTATCAGCAGCTGTTCAGTATCCTCAAAACTCCGGGAAAGAGCTCCTATTTCATCAATCGTGGTTTCCTGAGTCTGCTTGCGGGGCAGCCGGCCTATCCGCAGGCCGGAGAAGACTCCTGGGTGAACGGCCGTTTTGACCCGACCTCGTTGTCTGCGGAACGTCGGGCCTATCTGGCAAGCGACCCGTGGGACCTGGTGATTATCGACATCCCCACGGAAGACAACTCCTACGCCCTGTATGATCGACTGGAGAAGGCCTATAAGCCGCTCTATGAGATGCCGCCCTCCACCCGGTTCCCCCAAGCCTATGATCTGCGCTACAAAAAGATCATCTTCGAAAAGAAGAAGGCGCCCGTGGGGCCGGTTCAGCGGCGCTGATAGTCCCCGCGAGAGAGTTTTCGCTCCAGCCACACATACAGCACAATGAAGAGATAGCGGCTGCCCATCTCCTTGATCTTAAGCTTGGATTCCCCGCTGACCCGATTGGTCCATGAGATGGGGAGCACCGTATAGGTAAAGCCGCGCGTGATGGCTTTCAGCGGCATCTCCACGGTCAGATTGAAGTGGGCGGAAAGCAGCGGCTGAATCCCTTCGATCACCTCGCGCCGATAGCACTTGAAGGCGTTCGTGATATCATTGTAATCCAGTCGGAAAAGCATTTTGATGAACCGGTTGGCCAGCCGATTGATCCAGAGCTTATGCTTGGGATAATCGATGACGCGGGATTCTTTAATGAAGCGTGAGCCAAACACGCATTCCGCCCCGTTTTTCATTTCACGGTAATAGGCCAGGATATCTTCCGGTGAGTCAGAAAGGTCGCCCATGACCACGCAGGCGCATTCGCCACGGAAGGACTCCAGCCCTTTGCGGATGGCAAAGCCGAAGCCGTTGGGCTGGTCATTGTTGACGGTGCGGATGAGTGGGAATCGGGCGCTCAGGTCCTGAAGGATCTCTCCGGTGCGGTCGGTGCTGTTGTCGTTGACCACACAGATTTCGTAGTCTTCGATCCGTTCGGCTTGAAAGTGTGCGGCAATGGCTTCACAGGTGCCGGCAATGCAGCCCTCTTCGTTGTGGGCTGGAATGATGATCGAAAAGAAGGGCGCGCTCACGACCGTTTCCCAAACAGGGCGGACAGAAGGTCGGGGTGGGTGGTCAGCCAGCGGTGAATGTCGCGCAGGATGGTTTCCGCATCACGTGTTGGGTGCCAGCCAAACCGGTCGGTCGTGGGGCGATTATCTGTCACGAACCAGAGGACATCGGCCGGCCGGGTGTCGGCGACAGAGCCCATCGGGATGTCATGGCCCGTGATCTGTCGGCACAGGTCGGTCGCCTCGAGCAGGGACAGGTTCGAGAACGTCGAGCCGCCGGCCGGAAAGATTTCGCCGCAGAATCCAGCGATCTCGCGGCTTTGCTGCAGGACCAGATCGACCAGATCATCGATATGAAGCAGATCGCGGACCTGTTTCCCATGCCCGCCAAATCCGATGTAGGAGAGGGGACTCTCCAGTTCATGGGAGACCAGCCAGTGGGTGAAGACGCCCTGGTCCTGTTTGCCCAGCTGCCAGGGGCCCGCTACCACGCCGCATCGGTTGATGATGGCCGGCAGTTGATACTGATGGCTGTATTCCTGAAGCATGATCTCCGAGGCCAGTTTGGTGGCGCCATACAGCGAGCGGGGGCCGTTCAGGGGAAAATCTATCCCGACACCGTCGGGGCCAAAGCCTGTTGATTCGCCATCCGGGACCATGCGGGTGGCTTCTTCGCGGTAGGCCTGCTCGTTGAGTGCATCATAGGGATAGACGCGCGAGGTGGAGAGGAACAGAACCGGGATTTCGTGTTTGCGGGCATATTCAAAACAATGCAGGGAACCGACGAGGTTGTTCTGCACCATGAACGAAGCATCGTTGCCGTTCATGCCGACCATCACAGAGGGTTCCGCACTGCATTCAATCATCCGGTCGATGGGGCCGGTCAGCGCATCCAAGTCTTCCGGGTTGCGGATGTCGCCCTGGACGAATTCCACCCCGGCATTCTGAATGCGGGCGCGGAGAATGTCGGAGCCGGCCCGTGACAGGTTGTCAAACGCGATGACGCGATCCCCCTGTTTCCGAAAGGCCATCGCCAGATTCGAACCGATAAAGCCGCATCCGCCTGTAATGAGAATGGTTGCCATGGTGTACAAATGGTGTGGCATGCGTCCCGGGAAGGCAAGCGAAAGATGCGCCTATTGATTTAAGGTGGAAGGGACACCGGCGAAACGGTAGGATCAGGACATGGTTTGGATATGGAAAAGAGTGGCATGCGGACTCTTGGTGTTCGCAGCAGGAATCCTGCTGACGGTTGCCGATGAGCCCGCGGTTTCCGAAGAGGATCTGCCGCTGTTGACCCTCAACACCGCGAACATCCGTTCTCTGCTCAAACTGGGGACGGGGGGCATGGATATCCGCCTGAAAGTGCAGCGGCCCACCTTTGGCTCTCTGTCCATCCTGCAGGACGAGTGGTTTATTCAGGGGGTGGAGGTTCGCCTTCCGATGAAGGGGATGTGGGTCGGGGTTGAAAAAGACCTGGGGGAAGACGTCCGCCGCGCAACCCTTTCGCTGAAGCGTCGTTTCTAGCGCCCCTTACCACTGCTCAAAATGCACGCGGTCGGCCGTATAGCGTGTACGCGGGGCCTTCTCTTCATCCGGGTAGCCGGCGGCAATCACCCCGATGGGCAGGATGTGCGGCGGCAGGTTGAAGAGGGTTCTGATATGGGCGATCCGTTCCTCCCGGGGATGGACACCGAGCCACACGCCACCCAGTTCCAGCATGGAAATCGCCAGCAGCATATTCTCGATGCAAGCTGAGACGTCCTGTAGGAGATAGGACAACAGTTCCCCATGGGCGCGGGTCATGTCGCCGCAGATCACAAATCCCACCGCGGCATTCGCCAGCATGGGGCCATTGGGCAGGCCGCTTGAAATCTGTGAGAGGGTATCGGTATCCTGAATGACCAGAATCTCCCAAGGATCCTTTCCGCAGGCCGACGGGGCGGCCATCCCCGCCTCGAGGAGTTCCTGAATGATTGGGGAGGGAATCGGGCGGGACTGGAATTTCCGTACACTCCGGCGGGCGAAGATCGGGGCAAGCGTCGGATTCATAGCAAACTCCGTTTAAAGGGTGGTCAGGTGGTCCCGGGTTTCGGTCTGAAGGCGTTTCAGTTTGCTACGAACCGCCAGTTTTTTGACGTGACTGAAATGGTCGATGAACAAATCGCCGGCCAGATGATCCAGCTCATGCTGGGCGGCCCGGGCAAAAAAGCCCTTCAATTCGGTTTTCTGCGGGTTCCCGTCCAGTCCGAGATGTTCCACTACGACCGCCCAGTGACGCTTCACACTGCCGCGAATATCCGGAAAACTGAGACAGCCTTCCTCCATGCTGCAGGTGTCTTGCGACACCTCCACAATTATGGGATTCACCAGTGTCAGGCTCAGCGGGACCTCCGGGTTCAGACGCGTGCCGTCGCCTTCTTCCACATCATAGTCTTCCGGGATCTCAATGACACAGACGGCCTGCGTGCTGCCGACCTGCTGGGCTGCCAGTCCCACGCCCTGGGAGATATGCATCGTGGCATATAGATTCTCGATGAATTCTAGAAGCTCCGGGGTGATGGCTTCAACGGGACGGGCGGGTTCCCGCAGGACGGGATCCCCATAGGTTCGGATAGGAAGAATAGTGCTCATTTCGCCAGTGAAGATACGCCACCCGGTCGCGATGTCCAACGGAAAAACTTGCGGGGAGGTGAGGGCACGATAGAATGGCGGGAATGGAAAAACAGGGACAACGTCATATCTCATTTGCCTGGCGCGCCGCGATTTGGGTCACCCTCATCGCGGTCTTGGCAGTGACCGGACTGCATTTTCTGCAGCGCTGGCATCGCCGGGCCGCTCATGAGGCCGCCACGGAGACCGTGGCCGAACGCGGACAGTGGCTAACCATGAGCCTTGCCCTGCGGGCCGCCGAGATGGCCGAAACCGGCCGGTGGCGTGAGTTTTCGGGCTTGTTGAAGTCTCTGCGCGAGGTGGAAGGCGATTTGGAATTTGTTTCGGTCCAGCGGGGGGATCTCACCCTGTTTCAGGAACATGCAGGGGAAGCCGGCATTTCGGATCCGGATCACAACTATCGTTTTCAAGGACCGGTCTCGATTCGCCGCCAGCGCCTGACCTCCGGGGGGGAAGAGGTGCCGGTGGTGACTTTTGGTGTAGCCGTTACCAATCCGGCAGGCAACGCGATATCGCTGGAACTCGGGATGCGGCGGCGGGCCGTGGCCCGGGAAGAATTTCCGGCGGCCAGTGCCATTGATTCGATGTATCGCCTCAGTCTGGCCACGATGGTGGCCTGCTTCGGCATCTGTCTGGCTCTGGTGGTCAATATGGCCCGTCGGGAGGAGCGTCAGGAACGGAAACGCCGCAAGGAGGAGCATCTGGCCTTTTCCGGTGTGCTGGCCAATGGAATCGTCCACGACTTCCGGAATCCCATGTCCAGTCTACGCCTGGATGCCCAGATGCTGGAGAAAGAGGGCGCGCGTGGCGAGGACGCCCGCCGGGAGCGGATGGCGGAATTGGCCGGCCGCATGCGGCATACGCTGGACCGCATGGAGAAGGTGTTTCAGGAGTTTCTGGTGCTGGCCAAGCCGGGTCAGGAAACCGCAGAGCGGATTGAACTGGGGGATTGCGCGCAGGATTGCCTGGATATGCTGGTGCCGCGTTTCGAGGCGGCCGGCGTGTCCTCGGAGCTCTGCCGGGTGGAGGGCGGCGCCACCATCCTGGCATCGGAGGCATCGATCAACCGGGCCCTGCTGAATGTGATTCTGAATGCGACCCAACATGCCGGAAGCGGAGGCCGGGTCACCGTTCTCTTGTCCCGGGTCCAGGGCCGTCTGCGACTGGATGTATGCGATACCGGCCCGGGTATTGCCAAGGAACTGCGCGAGCGGGCATTTGATATGTTCTACACGACCCGGCCGCAAGGCACGGGGCTGGGCCTATTCCTGGCCCGCACAGCGATTGAAAAGAACGGTGGCACACTGAAGGTGGCGGAGCCGGACGGCGTCGGAACACGGATGCGGATGGAATTTCCTGAAGCGAACAAGGAGGCGGAATGAGCGGCGAGCGAATTTTACTGGTGGAAGACGATGTCGATCACGGGCGCTCTCTGCTTGAGGCCATTGGCGATCTGGGGTTCGAACCCGAATGGGTGGAGACCGGCAAGGCAGGGGTCGAATCCTTCCGCGCCCTGGAAGCGGATGTGGTGCTGACAGATTTGGTCCTGCCGGATATCGATGGTATCGAGGTGATGAAGCAGATCCGTGACCTGGATGGCGGTCAGACCCCGGTCATTCTGATGACGGCCTATGGATCCATTGATTCCAGTGTGCGGGCGATGAAAGAAGGCGCCTATGACTATCTCCAGAAACCGTTGGACCTGGATGATTTGCAGGCGAAACTGACCCGGGCGATCGAAACCGCCCGTCTGCGCCAGCAGGTGGACCGGCTCAGTGATGAAGTCCACGGCCGATGGAGGGCCCGCACCTGGGTCGCCGAATCCTCGCAGATGCGGGAAGTCGTCCGTGAAACCATTGCGCTCGCGAAGTCGAATGCCACGGTGCTGATCTGCGGCGAAAGTGGAACCGGCAAGGAACTGGTCGCGCGCTCTCTACATGCCGATGGTCCCCGTGCGGAAGGACCGTTCATTGCGGTGAACTGCGGTGCCTTTGCTGAAAGCCTGCTGGAAAGCGAACTCTTTGGCCATGAGAAGGGGGCATTCACCGGTGCCGTCAGCCAACGGGCGGGCGCCTTCGAGCGAGCCCAGGGCGGCACCTTGTTTCTGGATGAAATTGGGGATGCCCCGGCTTCCGTTCAGGTCAAGCTGTTGCGCGTGCTCGAAGACCGCGAAATCATGCGAGTCGGCGGACAAAAAAGCTTCAAGGTGGATGTCCGGTTGGTCTCGGCCACCCACTGGAATCTGGATGAACGCGTGAAGGCCGGTGAATTCCGTCAGGATCTGCTCTATCGCCTGCAGGTCGTCGGCATCCTGCTGCCGCCTCTGCGCGAGCGCCGGGAAGATATCCGTTCGCTGGCCGAGCGTTTCATTGCGCAGGCGCAGGCTGATCATGGTCGGCCGATACGCGAAGTGGAACCCGAATGGTTTGCCCGGCTGGAAGCCTATGACTGGCCCGGCAACATCCGCGAACTGCGCAACGTGGTGGAGGCCTCAGTGGTCACTGCGCCCGGAGATGTCCTGCAGGCGGAACGACTCAGGTTGAATGGCTCCGTCCCGCAGGCGGCCTCCAGCGCCGACAACTGGTCCGCTCCGCAGGGCATGACCTTGGAGCAGATCGAAAAACAAATCCTGAAAGAGGCTCTCGGCCGCAATGATGGCAACCGGAGTGTCACCGCCGAACAGCTCGGTCTCTCCCGCCGCACCGTGCAGCGCAAAATCCAGGAATACAACCTGCCGTTCTAAAAAGTTTCCACACTGTGGAAACATTTTTTCCATACTGTGGAAAAATCGCGAAAATACTTTCCATACCATGGAAAAATGTGCGCTTCTGTATAAGCCGCAGGCAAGCTATCTGAGGGGTCAGGCGGGGATCAGGCTGAACAGGATTCCGACAACGGCGGCTCCCAGCATGATCTGCAGGGGATGGGGCTTCTTCCAGAGGATGATGGCCAGCGCGACGCTGAAGACCACCGCGGTGACCGGAGAGGGCACCCAGGTCCCTTCGGGCAGATTGGACATCCACAGACGGAGGGCGGTAGCGGAGAGCAGGCCCACGAGTGCGGGCATCAGTCCTTTCATCGTGGCGCGGAAGGCCGGACGGTCGCGCAGTCGGAGGGCGATCGAGCCTAGCGCCAGCAGAATGATAGCGCCGGGCAAACAGACGCCAAGTGTGGCGACAAACGACCCGAACACCCCGGCAACCTGATAGCCGGAGAACGTGGCGAGGTTCACCGCCATCGGCCCGGGGGTGACTTCGGAGATGGCCAGCATATCCATAAAGCGGTCCGCGGGGAGCCAGCCTTGTGCGGCCATTTCGTGCTGCATCAGGGGAATCATGTTATAGCCGCCGCCAATACAGAAAAGGCTGATCTTGAAGAAGGTCCAGAAGAGGAGGAGATAGAGGCTCATGGCGTCTCCTCGTTGTGCTTCGGACGGAACAGAAAGAGCGAAAAGCCGATGGCCGCGCCGATCAGGATCAGGGCAATCGGCGTGATCCATCCGGCGAACATCAGTCCGCCGCCGACGGCAGCAGCAATCCAGGGCAGGAAGGAATGGAACGAGCGGCGTCCGAGTCGGTAGGCCGCTCCCACGACGATCGCGATGACAGCCGGCCGCAGACCGGAAAGGGCGGCAGCAATCCATCGGTTATGCCAATGACCGCCGATGACGGTCGCCAGCGCCAGAATGATGAGGAAGGAGGGAATCGCCACCGCGATGGCCGCCAGAATGGCCCCGCGTTTGCCGGTCAGGCGAAGACCGGTAAACACGGCGAAGTTGATGATAATGACGCCGGGGATGGACTGGCAGATGGCGTAGGCTTCGGCGACTTCGGCCGGGGTCAGCCAATGTCGCCGGTTGACTAGTTCCGCTTCAAAAACCGGCAACGCTGCGATGCCGCCGCCAAAGGCACCGGCACCGATCTTGAAGAAGCTCCAGCAGAGCGGCAGAAAATGGACGCGACTGTGGGTCATGACTGGGTTGAATCGGATTTTCCCTTTGGGCTCAGCTTAAGGGTGTAGAATCCAAGCACTACCAGAACCAGGGCAATCACAATCCAGAGTTCATCCATGGTGGCCGAGGCAAAGGCGGAGAGGATGAAAATGGAGGAGCATAGGACAATCAGGAGGTTGGCCGGGGATCGGACTCCTTCTTCACGGTCTTTCTTCACGAGAGCAATGCCGGACCAGAAGTAGGGGAACAGCAGCAGCAGAACGGAGAGCGTAACCGTGATATTGAAGGCGACAGCAATGTTGCTGCCCATCATCATCAGGATGAGTTCAATCACGGTCATGATGATGCCGTTGATGACCAGTCCCTTGCTGGTGATGCCGTACTTGTTGGTATAGGAGTAGGCCTTGGGCAGGAATCCGTTATCGGCGCTGGTTTTGGCCGCGCTGGCCGAGGACAGGTTCCAGACGAGGAAACTGGCAATGCAGGCAATGGCCATGACGGCGGAGACCATATCGCCGACCAGCTTGGAGTGGAAAATATGCTGCATGGAGAGCGCGAAGGAGGCGGGCGCGTCCAGAATGGTCTCCGCGGTGAACATGCCTTCGATGACGGTGGTGGAGGCGATGTAGATGATGGCCACAATCACAAAGCCTACCAGGGTGGCAATCGGGACGACTTTCTTCGGATTGCGGATCAGGGTGCTGTTGGTGGCGACGCTTTCCACACCGACAAAGGCGAAGATGAGAATGGCAAAGCCGGACATGATGGCCTTACCTGTGGGATCGCCGGAGACATTCCAGTTGCTTTGGAAGAGCGTGGGGTCGAAGTCCAGCCAGCCGGCGGTGGCCGTGATGATGACGGAGATCAGCAGGAGCGTGACCGTGGAAGAGACCACTTTGGTAATGATGCCGACACCACGCAGAGACATCCCCACAAACACCCAGATGAGGCTGATGACGGTGATGCCCAGAACGATCGGATGGTTCAGGGCGGGCACGAACATCGCCAAATAACCCAGTCCGGCAATCAGGATGGAAACATTGGAGATCAGATTCCCATAGACATAGAAGAACCCGCTCTTGGCCCCGAGGATGGGGCTCACATACGTCGCCAATGCGGTCGGGCTTGGATCCTCAAATCGGGTCCCGGCGCGGACATAGACGAGCGTCAAAAACAAGGCACCAATGGTGACCAGAATGAAAGAAATGAGGGTGATGGATCCTGTTGCCGCCAGTTGCTGGGGCAGGGCGATGACCCCACTTCCGGCCAGGCTGGAGACGATAAGAAATATGGCGCCGACCAGGCCGAGTTTTTTAGCTTCATGTGTCATGAGGATCTCTCTTTCTTCTGCAGTTCACTTTCAGGGATGGCCATCCGGTTCCGGGCGGCGCGGTGATAGAAAATTAGGGGGACTGCTGTCAGGAGGAGGCACCCGCCCAGCAGCGAGCCGGCATAGGCGATGGAGGCCCCCAGGCCTTCGGCCCGGACGGCGCTCGTCGGAATGAATCCGAAGCCGATGATGAAGACGCAGGCGATCGTGGCGGTTCCGGCGACCACCCACATGCCAGCATTGCCGCCAGGGATTCGGTAGGGGCGTTTGACATCGGGATGGGTGTAGCGCAGGCGGATGGCGGCGGCGAACATCAGCAGGTACATGATGAGATAGAGTTGTGCGGCGAAGGCGCTCATGAAAATGAAGGCGCTGCTAATGGTGGGCAGGATCAGGATTACCAGCGAAAACAGGGTGGCGAACACCGTTTGAATGATCAGGATGTTTACCGGCATGCCGGCTTTGTTGGTGCGCTGCCAGACCTTCGGGAGATATCCCTCCTTCGCCACTTGCAGAAGCCCCTTGGAGGGACCGACCATCCAGGTGATGACCATGGTGAGTGCGCCGTAGGCCATCAGCAGGCTGACGGTGGAGGTGGCCCAGGGCATGTGGTGGTGATCGAACACCTTGGCCAGCGCCTCGCTGACACCGGCACTCATGCTGAGTTCGTCTGCCGGAATGGCCAGTGCGATGGACAGGGATCCGAAGACGGACAGCAGCAGAATAATCAGAGTGGCTCCGAAGATGGCGCGGGGATAGTTCCGTCCGGGATTGGGAACCTCGTTCACATGCGCGGCGGACATCTCCATGCCGGTGAAGGAAATCAGCATGGTGGCCAGCAGCATCAGCTGGTCCAGATTGCCCAACCGCGGGATGAGGGCATTGGCCGAGAACGTGATGGCGCTTGGCTCGCCGGAAAGCAGATGCGCGACACCGAGAGCCACAATCAGAATACCCGGTGCGAGAGTTCCGGAAATCACCCCGGAGGTGCTGAGAAATGAGGAGAGCCGCATGCCCTTGAAGTTCAACAGCATCCCCCCCCATAGGGCGATCCAGATGAACACGACGATAAAGGTTTTGCTCTCCGCCAGCGCAGGGTGAAAAATATAGGCCCCCGCGGAAGCGGCAAAGGCGAGGACCGTGGGGAACCACGGGAGGTTCTCCGCCCATTGCATGAAAATGGCCACAAATCCCCAGCGCGGACCGAACGCTTCTTTGACCCAGAGATAGACGCCGCCTTCCCCCTGCCAGCCGGAGGCCAGCTCTGCCGAGACCAGCGCAGAGGGGATAAAGAAGGCAAGGGCGGCTAGAGCTAGGTAGAAGATCAGGCCATAGCCGTATTCTGCCAGCCCCGGCAACGCGCGCAGCGACAGAATCGCTGCGACGTTGATCATCATCAGTGTAAAGACACTGAGTTTGACTTTGGAGGGGCTGGATTCCAATGCGCGGACTACCCCTGCTTAATGCACATCGTCTTGAAGTATTTCTTCCCGTCGCGTTCGAGGCGCTCGACGCCGTGGATGTCGCTCTCATAGCCGGGGAAGAGATTCTCAAAGTCCTGACGGGCGGTCAGGTAGTCAAAGATGGGCGCGGCGCGCTCGTTCATCCTCTCGCCGCCCATCATAATGGGAATGCCCGGGGGATAGGGCACCATCATGACCGCAGGGGTCCGGCCCTTCATGTCATTCAGTTCCACATATTCCACATTTTTGCGCACGACATGATGGTAGGCATCCGCTGGCTTCATCGCCTGGTCCGGGATGACCTGGAACGCCGCCTGCATCTTGTCGAGCATGCCATGCTCCTTGTAGTAACGGTGAATGGCATTGCAGTGATCCTTGAGGCCGACTGTGGCGTACGCGTCCGGATAGTTCTCTGTCAGCGAGGGATGGGTGTCGGCCAGCGGAGCATTGGCGTTGTACAGCTCCTGGAACTTCAACAGCGCGGCCAGCAGCGAACCCTGCTTGGCCTTGGTCGTGCCCAGTGAGTTCAGCAGCAGGAAGGAGTAGTAATCGGTCTTTTCACAGACGATGCCGTGGGTGATCAGGTAGTCGGTGACAATGGAGGCGGGGATACCTTCCTCGGCCATTTCTCCGTGATCGTTGATGCCCGGTGTGATGAAGGTGAGCTTGATTGGGTCCACCATGGCATAATTCTCTTCCATGTCCTCGAATCCGTGCCAGGGATCTTTGGCCGTAAAGACCCAGGGTTTCTGGTTCCGGCTCAGAACCTCAGCAGGGACATCTTCAAAGGCCTTGAGCGCGCCGTCATGCTCCACGGTGCGGGGCTGCCACATCTCGAAGAACCAATCGCCTTGATCTTTCATCTCCTTGGCAATCTGCTGGACCTTCTGGCGCAGATGGATCGCCTGCAGGACGATGTC
This sequence comes from uncultured Verrucomicrobiota bacterium, assembly GCA_964526745.1. Classification (GTDB taxonomy): domain Bacteria; phylum Verrucomicrobiota; class Kiritimatiellia; order CAIQIC01; family Lenti-01; genus Lenti-01. Next base: position 1,758 of record CAZGMQ010000005.1, on the reverse strand, counting down.
GCCCATCATGGACTCGCCGTTGTCATCCATCATTTTGGTGGCGACATCCAGCGAGGCAATCATGCTGTACTGCGGCGAGGTGGAGCCATGCATCATGTAGGATTCATTGATTTCATCCGGCTCGACCTTCACGTGTGTCCCGTTGCGGATGTGCAGCATGGAGGCCTGCGAAAAGGCCGTGAGCAGCTTGTGGGTGGAGTGGGAGACAAAGATCGGCGGGTGGTTGGCGTTGATGGCATCGTCGGCCATGCCAAAGTGATCTTTATAGATCGGATGGAAGCGGGCATAGGCATACCACGCCTCATCAAAGTGCAGATTCTCCACGCTCTTTTGCAGTTCCTTTTTGATATTGATGACGTTGTAGCAGATTCCGTCATAGGTGGAATTGGTCAGGGCCGACATCTTGACTTCGTTGGATTTCAGCTCCTTGGGAATCAGCTGGTTGGCCGCGACTTTTTCTTTGATGGATTTTGCTGAAAATTCAGAGAGGCGGCAGGGACCGATGATGCCGCGTTTGTTGCGCCGGGGGATGATGTACACCGGGTAGGCTTCGGTGATGACCATCGCGTAGTTGAGCGACTTATGGCAGTTGCGGTCGACAAAGGCGATGTCGTCGCGCACCAGCTGACTCCGCCAGATGATCTGGTTCACATTCGATGTGCCGTTCAGCACATAATAGGTGTAGTCCGCACCAAAGACCCGGGCCGAGTTGCTTTCGGCATCCTTGACGACGCCGCTGTGGTCGAGAAGGGAACCCAGTTCCGGCACGGAGATGGACAGGTCGGCGCGGAATACATTTTCGCCATAGAACTTGTGCATCGCCACACCGGCGGGACTGCGCAGGAAGCCTTCGCCGCCCATGTGCCCCGGCGTGTGCCAGGCATATTTGTATTCCTCTGCATATTTGACCAGCTCCCCAAAGAATTTTGGATAGACGCTTTTGATGTATTCCACCAGGTGGGTTTCGATCCGACCGGAAAGAAACTCGATCGTGTCGGCTGTCTTCCAGAGCGTTTCCTGAATCTGTCGCAAAACGGATGTGGGGATGTTTTCGGTGGCCAGCCGGTCGGTCAGCAGGAGAACCGGAACAGTCTTGTTGCGCTCCCGGATCAGGTTCAGCAGGGTTTCCGGCGGCGTGCGCTCGTTGCAGCCTTCGGTTTCCATGTCCCAGTCGATAACGACGGCCCCCAGATCACAGCGGGACAGGAAAATCTCCATGGCGTCTTCGTAGGAGAAGGAGGGGATGACGGAGCACTCCTGTTCCTCCTCCAACTCATCGACCAGTTCACGGAGTCGGAATCCCTCATCATTGGCCGCCTCAAATTGACCGGATACCACCAAAATGGGCCAACTGTGTTTGGTAATCTTCATCTTCAGTTCTCCTTATGGACGGATCTTTTCAATGTGACTGCAAATCAGATACACATCCTAACAGTTCCGTTCTTCCTTGAGTAGCGAATAGTTGCAGGAAGGAGCCGGCGGGCGGAGTTGCGATCTCCTCGTGTAATTCAGAGGTTGCGCCGGGGGGCGGGTGTGGCAGAATGGACAGCACTGAATCCCAGATGAAGATTACACCTGCCAGAGACAAGGAATGGATGGCGGCGGCCTGTGCCGTCGTCTCCGCGCTGTTGCTCTTTGCTGTATTCCCTCCACTGGAGTGGACCTGGGCTGCCGCGGTGGCTCTGGTGCCGCTGCTGGGCATAGCCCGGCGACTCCCCGCCCGGATGGCGCTGAAAATGGGTGCGCTGGCCGGATTCC